>JBOHHR010000027.1:0-7225 GCA_050725475.1 Gammaproteobacteria bacterium
CGGACCGGAGGCATTACGTGTTGCCGGGGAAAAGGCTGTGGATCTGGTGCTAACGGATGTCCATATGCCGGGCATGGACGGCATCGAATTGATCAGGGCATTACGCGCGTTGCCCGACTACCGGCACACCCCTATCCTCACCCTGACGACGGAGTCCAGTGCAGAAAAAAAAGCCCAGGCCAAGACCGCCGGCGCTACGGGGTGGATCGTAAAGCCATTCACCCCGGATAAGTTGATCGGCACGATAAAGATGCTTCTGGGCTAAGTGTTTCCACACAGGCTGTCGCAAGCTCGCTAACACTTTTAAAAGAAAGGGGAGGGATCATCCATGTCCATGGATCTCAGCGAATTTTTGGCCGTATTTTTCGAAGAGTGCTACGAAGGCCTGAGCGCAATGGAATCCGGCTTGCTTGCTCTCGATGCGGGATGCACCGACGCGGAAGCCATCAACACCATCTTCCGAGCCGCTCATTCCATTAAGGGCGGCAGCGCCACGTTTGGTCTAAACGAGATCCCACAGTTTACCCACGTCTTGGAGACCCTTCTGGATCAGATGCGGAACGGGGGTCGTGCGGTAACGCGAGATGCCATCGACCTACTGCTTGAGTCCATAGACTGCCTGCGGGAGATGGTCGATGGAACAAAGGCGGGTACGGAGCTCAACGCCGAACGCATCGCCTCGGCTAAAAAGCAGTTAGAAAACATGTTAAGCACTGGGGACTCGGCTCCCGAGCCAACAATTCCCCCCACCGTTAACGAAGACCCCTCCGGAGATAAGGCCAATCCATCGTGCTGGCAAATTTTCTTCCGGCCACATGCCCACATGTTGCAAAGCGGTAACGATCCCTACCGCCTGTTTCGTGAGCTCGCGAACCTGGGGCATTTACAAGTCGAGGCCGATCTCTCATCGCTGCTTCCTTGCCCGGAGCTAGAACCCGAGACCTGTTACCTCGCTTGGAATCTTTGGCTTGGAGGTGGGGTGGCAAAAGAGCAGATCTTCGAGATCTTCCAATGGGTGGAAGACGACTGCCAACTCGAGGTGAAAGAGGTACGAGAATATTCGGACCGGCCCGAAGCAGTGCTAAATGCGAGTCAGAAACGGTTCGAGGTGCAGGGGGACGAGCAAGCGCAAACACCCGTCGAGGCAAGCTACTCCCCGCTTGCTAGCGCGGGAGTTGAGAAGAATGAAAGAGCGGGCGCGGGACAGAATACCGGTTCTATCCGGGTCAGCATCGAGAAAATCGATGTCCTCATCAACCTGGTGGGGGAGTTGGTCATCACCCAATCCATGCTGAACCGATTCGGGGAAGACTTCGAGCAACCCCATATGAATGAGCTTCGTGATGGGCTGATTCAGCTCACGCGCAATACCCGGGAGTTGCAAGAGGCGGCGATGCACATCCGCATGCTGCCCATCGGCGCTTCCTTCAACCGTTTCCCACGACTGGTGCGTGACCTCGGCAACAAGCTCGGCAAAAAGGTGGATCTGCGTGTCTCTGGGGAGAATACGGAGCTGGATAAAACGGTTTTAGAAAAAATAAGTGATCCCCTGGTGCATCTGGTGAGGAACGCCTTGGACCACGGTATCGAACCCCCGGAGGTACGTAAAGCCGCTGGTAAGCCAGAAACGGGTCTCTTGCAGCTCTTTGCCTACCACCAGGGGGGTAACATCGTGATCGAGGTGAAGGATGACGGTGCTGGGATCAACAAGGAAAAAATCCTGCGCAAGGCAATCGAGCAGGGTTTGGTTAGTACCCCCGACGCCCTTAGCAGCGATGAGCAGGTGCAGAATCTGATATTTCAGCCCGGTTTCTCGACGGCGGAAAAGATAAGTGATGTCTCCGGTCGCGGCGTGGGTATGGATGTGGTGCGCAAAAACATCAACGATCTGGGGGGCCATGTTCAGATCCGCTCTGAAGAGGGTAAGGGCAGCACCCTCACCATCAGACTGCCATTGACGCTCGCGATCCTGGAGGGACAGCTGGTTCGGATCGGAACAGAGATCTACGTTGTTCCGCTTACCTCCATCGTCGAGTCGTTACAGGTGGAGCCCACAAGGGTGAGTTCCATCGCCCAAAGAGCAGAGCTTTACAAGCTGCGCGATGAGTACATCTCCATCATCCGTCTTGCCCAGGTATTCCACGGACACTCTCATGCGCTCGACCGAGGCCAGTTGGTGGTTGTAGAGGCGGATAACCACCGAGTCGGTCTTGCGGTTGAGGAAATGCTGGGTCAGCAGCAAGTGGTAATCAAGAGCTTGGAGACAAACTTTCAGCCGATTAAAGGGGTATCCGGAGCAACGATATTGGGAGACGGCAGGGTGGCGTTGATCCTCGATATACCGAGCTTGGTCCAGGGTTGCCTGGATAGATCCTTGACCCAGATTGCGGCCTAAACGATTTTTTTGAGGAGCAGACAGCGATGACAGCCAAGGCGCATTCCAACGACGCGACCATGCAGGCGCAAGCGGGAACCCATCAATATCTTACGTTCTTGCTTGCCGGTGAGGAATACGGTGTAGACATCCTCAGTGTGCAAGAGATCCGAGGGTGCAGCTCGGTCACCCCCATCCCCAACACACCCGAGTATGTTCTGGGGGTGATCAATTTGCGTGGCACTGTAGTACCCATCGTCGATCTCAGAAAACGCTTCGGATTAGCCACCGCCGAATTCGGCGCAACCACCGTGTTCGTGGTGGTGAGGGCGATCGGTTTGGACCGCAATCGCACCATGGGCATGGTGGTCGATGCGGTGTCGGACGTCTACAACATCTCGCCCGATGAAGTGAAACCCGCGCCCGATGTGGGAAATGCGGTAGACCATGATTTCGTGACCGGATTAGCCACCGTGGATGACAAGATGATGATCCTGCTCGATATCGACCGGGTGATGAATAGCAGCATCAGTGAACCTTTGCACACCAATTGATGACAACGGCCCAGATATTCCATCGACTTTTTTAACTCATTCGATTCAATGACAGAGAGGTAACAGCAATGCGATTACTCGGTCAACTGGCACTCAAGTGGAAGCTTGCCGTTGTGGTTAGCGCGCTCAGCATACCCATCGTGGTTTTGTCCTATTTTCTCGTCGCGGAAAAAAATCGAAACATCAACTTTGCTCAGAAAGAAGTTTATGGTGTTGCGTACAACGTGCCGTTGCGGCGCTTGCAGCAGCATCTTACCGAGCACCGCGGCATGAGCAACGCCTACCTCTCGGGCGACAGCGCCTTCAAAGAGATACTGGTAAACAAACAAACCGATATCGAAGCAGCCCTCCAGTTGGTGGCCGAGATGGAGCAGAAGTACGGGGCACTATTAGGTACTAGCACCAAGTGGCAGGCGATCAAAACCGAGTGGGACAAGCTCAACGACGGTGCCTTCGCTTCGGCCACCGAGAGCTTCGAGCAGCACACGGTACTGATTCGATCCGTGCTGGATCTCGTGACCCACGTGGGCGATACCTCCAATCTTATTCTGGATCGTGAGCTCGATAGCTATTACCTCATGGACGCCGTGGTGAATAAACTACCGCCGCTGGTCGAAGCCCTGGGGGTGTTGCGAGGCAAGAGCGCCGGGGTCGCCGCCGCTAGGACCTTAAGTGTAGACCAGAAAGTCGGGCTGGGCAGGGCAAAGGACCACGCTTCCGAAGCGCTCGACGCATCCCGGCGTGCGATGAACGTGGCGTTCGAGAAAAACGAGTTACTCAGGCCCCAATTATCGTCCCGAACGCATGCCTTGTCTCTGGCGAGCAAGCAATTTTTGGATCTGATCGAACAGCGTCTCGAGCAGGCGGCCGTAATCGATTTGACGGCCAGCGAGATCTTCACCACAGGCACCCAGACCATCGAGGCGGCCTTGCGCTTGTACGATGCGAGTGCCGCGGCGTTGACCGAGCTTCTGCAGGGGCGCATAGCCCGGCTGAACAAGGATAAGTACGTGGACCTAGGTTTGGCGGGCTTTTGCCTCCTGCTCGCCATCGTTTTGGTCGCTCTCGTAGTCTATGACATCAAGCAACCTTTCGAGCGCGTAGGCGAGTTCGCCGATTCCCTGGCTGCCGGAAATCTGGATAACGACATCAAAGTCAGCAACAGAAAAGATGAGGCCGGATGGCTGCTGCACTCCCTAAAGATGATGCAGAACAACCTGCGCGAACAATTAAAGAAAGAGCGTGAGCAGGCGAATGAGACGCTGCGCATCAAGGAAGCGCTTGACAACGCCTCGACCAGCATCATGGTTGCGAATCCCGAGCACAAGATCATTTATCTCAATAAGGCGATAGAAACTTTGCTTCGCGCCACTCAAGCCGAATTGCGCAAAGATCTGCCGGAATTCAACATCGACAGGCTGATCGGATCGCAGCTCGATCTGCTCGCTAACAATCCCGCGCAGCAGCGTCGGTTGCTTGACCAACTTTCCGGCGTCCACGAAGCGCAGACGACGTTGGGCGGGCGCACCTTTGCTTGGGTCGCAGCGCCGGTTTTGGACGACGAGGGCACACGTCTCGGCACCGTGGTGGAGTGGACCGATCGCACCCAGGAGATAAAGCAAGAAGAGGAGATGCAGTCGATTGTGCACTCTTTGGTCGAGGCGGCCAAAGCGGGAGACTTGTCACGGCGCATCACGGTTCAGGGCAAGACGGGGATGTTCCAGAAGCTAAGCGAGGGTATTAATGAATTGGTGGATGTCAGTGAGCGCGTGATCAACGATACCCAGCGGGTGTTGGGTGCGCTCGCCCGGGGGGAGCTCACCGAGACCATTACAGCGATGTATCAAGGGGCCTTCGATCAACTCAAGCGAGATGCCAACACCACTGTAGACAAGCTCACCCAGGTGCTCGGCGAAGTCAAGACCGGCGCCAGCGAGATCCACGTGAAGGCCGACGAGATCTCGCAAGGCAATGCCGACTTAAGCCAGCGCACCGAGGAGCAAGCCTCCAGCCTCGAGGAGACCGCCTCCAGCATGGAAGAAATGACGGCGACGGTGCGCCAGAACGCCGACAACGCGCGCCAAGCCAATGACCTCGCCGTCAGTGCCAAAGAGCAGGCGCAGCGCGGGGGTGAGGTGGTCGGCCAGGCGGTGGTGGCGATGAATGCGATCAATACCGCGAGCCGTAAGATCGCCGACATTATTGGGGTGATCGATGAGATCGCTTTTCAGACCAACTTATTGGCCTTGAACGCCGCAGTAGAAGCAGCGCGTGCCGGTGAACAAGGCCGCGGGTTTGCCGTGGTTGCGAGCGAGGTGAGGAATCTGGCGCAACGTAGCGCCACGGCGGCGAAAGAGATCAAGGAATTGATCCAGGACAGTGTGGCCAAGGTGGAGGACGGCGCCAAGCTGGTCGATGCCTCCGGCAGGACCTTAGAAGAGATCGTCAGCGCGGTGAAGAAAGTGAGTGACATCGTAGGCGAGATCGCCACCGCCAGTCGGGAGCAGGCCTCCGGGGTCGAGCAAGTCAACAAAGCCGTGGTACAAATGGATGAGATGACGCAGCAAAACGCCTCTTTGGTAGAGCAATCCGCGGCCGCGGCCGAAACCATGAGCGAGCAGGCCGAGCGCTTAAACAGGCTGATCGCGTTTTTCAAGATCCCTCGGGTTGCAGCAGTCGAAGCCGAGTCGGATTATCGCGGCGGAGAGCGCCGCAGCTCGGCTCGGCCATGGAAAGAGAAACGCCCAGCAGCCTCCACGGTGAAGAGTGCCAAGCCCGCGTCCGTACGTGTCGCCACCGGCACGGACGACACTGAATGGGAAGAGTTCTAAGCAGCTAGCCTTGTCGCTAGCCGATAGACCTTAAAGGCGAAGTTTGGGAGCGCGGGTGGAAATACAACAAAGATGAACAGGCAACACACCAGCACGGCGGATTGGGTGATGGAACTCGATCCCGAGCTCAGAATCGGGCAGGTTCAAGCGTTATCGGAGAAGCTCCGCAGCGTATTAGACGCGAGGCAGAGGGTCGTATTCGATGCTTCCCAGATCGAGCTTGTTGACACCTGCGGGCTGCAGTTACTCGCGGCTTTTGTGCGCGATGCCGGGGGCCAGGGGATGGCACTGCGCTGGAGTGGTGTGTCCGAACCGTTCCGGAAAGCCGCAAAGCTGCTCGATTTGGAACAGCACCTGAAACTCGCTGAGGTAAGCGATCAGCCGATGTGCCCGGACAGCGAGGTGCTTTCCGAGGTGCGGGAAGAGCAACCCGTTGTTGCGGGACAAGATGGACAAGAACAAGCTCCGGCTCGGGAAACGGCGCGCCTGCTCGATCTCGGCATCGCACAAATCGAGGCGGCGTTAGCCGAGAGCGATGACGGAATTTCGGCGCTTTCGGGATCCTTCACTGAGATCGTCGGGGATCTTAAGGCTATGGAACAAGCGGTATGGGAAATCCCGTCTGATCAGGCACCTGCGGAATTGGTGGACACGGTGGAAAGCTACCGGCAAGCGATAGCGAAAAACGTCAATGCGGCGGTCGTGGGCATGCAGTTCTACGATCAGCTCGTGCAGCGGCTATCCCATGTGCGAGACGGGTTGGCGTGTTTGGCGGAGCTTGTTGCGGATGAGTCGCGCGCGCACATCCCCACCGCCTGGAGCGATCTTACACAGACCTTGCGTGCCATGTATTCCATGTCGCAGGAAAGGAATCTGTTTGATGCCGTGATGAACGGGGCAAACCGGCAGGAGGCGACAAGCGGATTGGCAACGGCGACAGCAGCGCAGTGCGACGTGGAGTGGTTTCAACGCCGATGAGGCGCCTGTTCGCATTCACACCCAAAGACTTCGACCGGTTGCGCGGTCTGGTCAGGCACCATACCGGGATCAGCCTGTGTGATCTCAAACAGGATATGGTGTATCGACGACTGTCACCGAGGTTGAAGGAATTGGGCTTGACCAGCTTTGCCGAATATTGCCAGCGCCTTTCACGGGGTAGCGGCGAGATCGAGCAATTTACCAATGCCATCACCACCAATTTAACGTCGTTTTTTCGTGAGCCACATCATTTCGAATACTTGGCCAACACGGCCCTACCGGAGCTAAGCGCACAGAAAGCGTCGTCTCGGCGCCTGCGTATTTGGTCCGCCGGTTGTTCTTCTGGGGAGGAAGCGTACTCCTTGGCGATGGTCGTTAAAGAGTCGCTGCCCGATTCCCCTGAGTGGGATGTGCGGATCCTTGCTACCGATATCGACTCGAACATGCTGACCAAAGCCAAAAGCGGGATCTACAGTCAGGAACGGGTG
>JBOHHR010000028.1:0-3177 GCA_050725475.1 Gammaproteobacteria bacterium
CAGCACGGGAGGTCGCCTGGCGGTGGGGGATCCTGACTGTGTTGTGCGCAGCGCTCTTTGGCGTGGGCTTGCTTGTGTGGCCGGAAAAAGATCGGCTCCTTACCACGGCGGGTGAGACGAGTACCCAGCCTAAAACACCCATGCCACGCACGGATCAAAGCTTAACGCCCAAGAGCGAGGCAGTCGCTTCGCCTTCGGAGCTTAGGCTATCGGCCGAACAGCCTGCTGCCAGGCGAGGCGAACAAGTCCAGGACGACAGTCTCCAAAAGAAAAAGCTCGCCGCGCTTTTGAAAGGCGCTGAAGAAGATATTAAAGCGGGCCAGCTCACGAGCCCTAGGGGCGGGAACGCGTTTGAAAAATACCAAACGGTTCTCAGATTGTCACCCAATAACCCTGAAGCCACCGAGGGTATTGAGCGCATCGCTAACAGGGTAATCGAGCGTGCTCGAGCTGCGATGCACGGCGGAGACTGGGAGAAAGCCTATGGCCAGCTCGATGAGGCAGCCAAAATAGCTCCAGGATATGGCGCCATCGGCTCGCTGCGGGAGGAAGTCAACGCGCGTCAATCAGAGGCTCGGCTGGCGACGGAACGAGACGCAAAACTCAAGGAGGCGAAGCGTACTGTAGAGCGGCTGTTAGAACTCGCAGAGCAAGCCACGCAGCGAGGGGAGTTAGATATAGCGCGGTCCTACGTGGACCGGGCTAGCGCCACTTTACCGCGGCACAGGGCGATCGCGCCCCTTCGCGAGGCCTTGGAGAAACGTGCAAGAGCTACGGCAGCAAGGCCGCTCTTGGCGCGCGAAACCAGCGAAGGCAAACGGGTGAAGAGATCCATTGACCTCGCCATCCGGTCGATGGACGATGGGGACTTCGATCTGGCACAACAATACGTCGATCAGGCCGCGACGATACGCCCAGAGGACCCAGATGTGATCATGCTCCGCGACGAGCTCATCAGCCGCAAGGCTCAATGGCAGCAAGACAACAAACCCGATCCGGTGGACCACCCAAACGCAGGCGGTGAAGCGGTCTTAGGTCGCAATCACATTGCCGTGCAGATCCAAAATGCGAGGTCTTCGCTCTCGACCGCGCGGCCTGGCGACACGGTTGAATTCTTCACCCAGTACTCATTGACGCTTCCTCCGGGTCGAAGGGCCGAATATGTCGAAGCAACCTGGATCCTCATACGCGACGGAAAGAAGCTTGGCGAGGAAGGCGTGGTCGGGGGCATGTTCGAAGCCGGCCAAAATTCTGCCGCGAATCGACTCACGCTTCCGCGACGCATAATGCCGGGCGAGTACGTGGTGGAGCACCGGGTGCGATCGGGGACGAGCTACGACACGGCCCGATCCGATTTTTCCGTCGTGCGCGATTGAGGATCCCGGTACGGTAAGACTTACATCTCCAGCCTGCAATTCTTACCGATGGATCTTGGTGGAGAACCTGCACTGATCTCTACGTAACTCAGTCATCTCGTTGTTAATTATAACTTATTAAGCTATTGCCTCGGTCTTGGCCTAGAGCTTGTAAGTAGTTAAAGCAGTATCATCCATCTATCAAAGGAGGTGGATCA
The DNA here is from genome assembly GCA_050725475.1 of Gammaproteobacteria bacterium. Taxonomy (GTDB): domain Bacteria; phylum Pseudomonadota; class Gammaproteobacteria; order JBOHHR01; family JBOHHR01; genus JBOHHR01. Next base: position 1,574 of record JBOHHR010000028.1, read on the forward strand.
TGAAACGGAATGAAGACCGCTGGCGTCACTGCTATTGGAAAGAGTGGGCGATGATTAAAAAACGATGGGACTGCACGCGACGTGGCCTGAACGGGCCCGAGGACGGTACCAGTCAGAACAAGGTGAGGCTTTCGCGTCTGGCGGTGCGTCGCCCCAGAGCTTAACTTAACTGCGATTAACTGCGATGCAGTTGGGCGCTCGGCTTGGAAGCCTGCGTCCATGTTGCGTTTTACGCGGGACACGATCTCGGTAAGGGCAGCAAAGGCGCGACTATTGGAGGCGCTGCGACGGGTGCCGCTTTGGGATCCGCTCTCTGCGACCAGATTGCATTTTATGAATCACGCTGTGCAACAAGAGTGTTACGTAATAGATACGTAACAGTGGAGGGTACAATGATCACGTCAGTAAGAGAGCGGGTACGCCTGGCTGCGGTTGGGGATATCCATTACACCCCAGCCTCGCAGGGCACGCTGCAGAGCCTGTATGCATACATAGCCGAGAACGCCGACATCGTGCTCTTGTGCGGCGATATCATCGATTACGGCCTACCCGAGGAGGCGCTGCCGTTTTCCCAAGAGTTCACTAGCGCGGTGAGGCTCCCGACCCTTGCTGTCCTCGGCAACCATGAGTATGAATCTGGAAAGCAAGATGATGTGCGGCAGATCTTTAGCGACGCCGGAATCATCGTCCTCGATGGTGACGCCTGCGAGGTGCATGGGATCGGCTTCGCCGGCGTCAAGGGCTTTGCGGGTGGTTTCGGGCAGCATGCCCTCCAGCCCTGGGGCGAGGAGATCGTCAAGCATTTCGTGCGCGAGTCCGTCAATGAGACCCTGAAGCTCGAATCGGCGCTGGCAAAGCTGCGCACCGCGCAGCGCGTGGCGCTGCTGCATTACTCCCCGATCGCGGAGACGGTGGCCGACGAGCCGCCCGAGATTTTGGCCTTCCTCGGCTCGAGTCGGCTCGAGGAGCCTTTAAACCGTTACGCGGTTTCGGCCGTGTTCCACGGCCACGCCCATCGCGGCCGCCCACAGGGCCGAACCCAGGCGAACATTCCGGTCTACAATGTCGCGCTGCCGCTGTTGCAGAACGAATACCCCGACCGGCCGCCGGTGCGCCTATACGAGCTACCGATCGCTGTGACAGCCGTCGAGATCGGTGAGGAGCCGGACCTCGGAGAGGTGAAAGTAATTCCACCAGACCCAATCCTCGAGACTCCGATCAGGGAGCGGTCTTAGCGCCGTCTTAAGCTCGCGGGTGTTGTTTATTGCTCTTCAGCGCAGTGGCGATGGCACCAAGCAATACGAACGAACCCCCGTGTGTTAGAACTGAAAATACAGGAATTCACTGACCCGCGATAACTGGCTGAAGGAGAAAAGCATACAGTAACGGAATGTATTATCGATGCTTTGGGAAAAGCAGAACGGCGCCTAAGATTTGAGAGGCTAGCTCGCAAGGTGCAAAAGTACCCGGCCAAGTCCTCACGAACTCGACATCTTCAGATCATATTTCTGGATCCGGTAGCGCAGCGTCTCCCGAGTCGTACACAGCGCCCGGGCGGTCGCCGTGACATTAAAACCGTGACGCTGAAGGGCGGTCTCGATGAT
>JBOHHR010000029.1:0-4395 GCA_050725475.1 Gammaproteobacteria bacterium
GATGGCGATGCGCGAAATCAAGGGCGTCCAGCAGTTGCAGCATGATGTGGGCGACTGTTTTGAGGTCGTAGCGTACTCGTTTATCCAGGCAGTCCTGCAACGTAGGCCCCGGTGCGTATTCCATCACGATGTAGGGTATGCCTTGTTCTTCGCCGAAACCGTGGACCGCGACGATCTTGGGATGTATCAGGCGGCCGGCGGACCTGGCCTCGACCCGAAAGCGCGCTAATATCTGCTCGCGTTTGTTCTCCGGCAGTGCTTTGCGTAAGGTTTTGAGGGCAACCGTCCGATCGACATCGGGATCATAGGCTTTGTACACCACGCCCATGGCGCCTTCGCCGAGCACACCTTCGATTCGATAAGGTCCAAGTCGTTCTAGCATGGGCCAGAGATCTTATGCCATCAACCTAGATTTCACTGATGTTATGCGGTTATTATTGCCAAGCGTGAAGCCGGGGCAAGTGTTGTGGCAGGTCGGTTTAAGAGCCGGTTTCAAGCGAGCAACACGAGAAACGCCGTCCAGGCGCCCCGGTCCCGCACGGTCCCCCCGAACGATTGGGGGGCATAGCGTCAGACGAGGGGCTGTCTGTCTACACGTTCATTAGGGGTCTTACCATGAAACAGAGCCACCGATTCCGATTCTCGTTGCTCTTGTTGGTCGCAAGTGCATTTCCCGCAACATCGGCCGCGTTGGAAAAAGGCGGTTCTATCCCAAACTTCAGTTTGCAGACGATAGACGGCCGGAGCTATACCACAAACGAGATTGCAAAGGCAGATCTTGCTGTATTGTATTTCTTCTCAACTAAATGCACGCCCTGTGCGGCGGGTTTGACGCGGCTGCAGCAACTTACGGGGGAGCTAAAGGAGAAGGCTCCGCTGGTGCTGGCGATCGGAAAACAAAGCACAAGCGAGTTGCACGCTTATGTGCAGAAGCTCGGCCTCCGCCTGGAGGTTGCGAGCGCTGATGAACGGACATTGCGCGCGTTCCGGGCCCAACACGTTTACCCAACCGCATATGTCCTCGGACCGGGAGGTCGAGTACTGGAAACGTTACAAGGCGACCATGCTGGGATTTCCACCCTGCTCCTCTCTTTGGCGGAACGGGAGCAGCAGCGTGAAGAGCCCGGTGCGGCCAAGACAATATACGCTTCCATGAAGGCAGAAGGCGACCAAAGTGGGATCGTTCAAGCCGGTATGGGATACAGTTTTTTGAAGGAAGGACAGCTTGCGGCGGCTGAAAGCAGCTTTCGGGATTTGGCTAACAGCTCCCAGGCACAGCTCGCAGTCAGAGGTCACGAAGGCCTCGCGCAGACTCATTACCAACAAGGCCGTTTCGATGAAGCGCTCGCGCAAGCAAATCGCGCCTTAAATAAGGCACCCGATCGGGCCGTGCCTCATCTGGTCAAGGCCAAGGTACATTACCGCAACGGCAGCGTAGAAGAAGCCGAGCAAGAGGTCGTTTTAGCCTCTGCCGAGCGCACCGTCAGTGACTTTGACTGGCAAAAGGCCGACGCTCACTACGCTAAGGCGAATCTACTCAAAAAGACCAGGCAGCCGACACTCGCCGTAGCTTCCTATCAGAAGGCACTCGACCACAATCCCTATTTCGTGGCTGCTTTGAGCAACCAGGGTGTCGCTTTGCAGGAGATCGGTGACGCGGAAGGGGCTGTGAAGGCGTTTACTGATCTAAAGCAGCGCCACCCTAGTGACCGCCTGGTTGACTCTCTGTTAAGACAGGCTCGGGCAGCGATTGCTGAAAAGAGCGATATAGAGCGGCAACGCTATATCGGTGGGCTCGCCAAGGACCTGATCCAGCAGTACCAGCGTAACCAAGCTACTGCAGCACGGTTCGATGACTGGACCTCGCCAGCGTTAGCCTTATCGATCATGGGCTTCGAAAGTCGAGGTAGCGAGGATTTGATGGCGAGAGAAGGGTTAAGGACGACTCTGCCAGAGGAACTGACCCAGGACCTGCTATCACTAAACATCAAGGTGGTGGAGCGCGCCATAGTGGATAAGCTGCTTGGGGAGCTTAGAGTGGGTTCAACCCCGCTGGCGGATCCGGACGCCGCGCTGAAAATAGGCCGAATAGCGGCCGCACGTTTGCTCCTTACCGGCTATGTCTCAGAAGACGGCAAAGGCGGCAATGTAGGTATGCGGCTCATCGACACGGAGACCACAGCGATTGTGTTGCCCCTGGTGAGGAGGGAAACCGGCGCCATCGACCCGGCGGCGATCGCTGCGGATTTCAGCAAAAAGATCAGCGCAGCTATCAAAGAGAATTACCCCCTTAAGGGACGCATCGCTGAAATCGATGGCGATATCACGATCATTAACCTGGGTAAAAAGCACCGTATCGTACCGGGGATGGTGTTCGACGTCCTGACTGAGGGAAAGCCCATAGAGCTTGACGGCAGGATCTTGGGATATCGAGAGGTACATGACGGTCAGATCGAGGTCACTCGAGTCGAGGACCTGGTGTCCTACGCCAAGGCCACGGGTCGTGGGGGGCGTTGGGAGAAGACTCAGAAGATTATCTCTCGATAAAAGCGCGCAATGGCCCATGCGAGGACTAAGCTACGTGCTAATGGGCTGGATGCTGTGGGCCGGGAGCACCGCATTGGTGAATGCGGAGCCCTTGGCGCTGGCGGTTTGGAGCTTTGAAAACAACTCCTTGATCGCAAGCGAGGATGTCGATCATTTTCAGCAGACCCTCCCCGATCTCCTATTGTCGGATCTCAGTCGTTATCCGGCGCTTCAACTGGTAGATCGGCAAAATTTGGTCAAGGCTCTGGAGGAGCAGAAGCTCGGTGGGAGTGAGTTAGTCTCGGTAGAAGATCGGTTAAAACTTGGCCGTATCGTGGGCGCGTCCGCTATGCTGTTTGGTAGTTATGTAGTTGTGGACGATCAAATTCGCATCGATATCCGTTTGGTGGACGTAGAAACCTCACTTACTACGTTTTCAAAAGCCACCATAACTTCCTTGGCTTCAGTAGAGACAGAGATGCAAAAGGTGGCTGAAGACCTGAGGGAAAAATTGGCGAGGCCTTAGCCCATCCTTGAGGCTGTTCCCTCCGGCTGCATGAGGGCGCTCTCCGGCACCCCGGCGGGCAAATGGCCGGTGAGAGTGCCTGCCCGAACCCTCCGGGCTACCCGCCGGGGACATGGCCTCACCCGGTGATTACCTCATCCGGGGTGTACAGGTGCTGAGCCTGAACGTCAGGTCAGAACGTAGTAACCTGTAGGAATTGCGCGACCAATACAGGTACCGCATTGGCAACCGCTAAAATCGCAAATCCCCCTGTTGCAGTGGGGAGGATCCCAACTAAGCAAACCCCTCCTGCCGTACCCGTGTCCGCCGTCACGCTAATTATTCCGACAGTCACCGTGCAGATCGCCCCCCCTTCCGTAGCGGCCAACACCTCGTCCGGGAGGACAGCGGGAGTAGTTCCTCGTAATCCGGCGAGGGCATAGAAGTCAGCCGCCATAGCGGGGGGGGCCGACAGCGCGACGGCCAACGCACCACCTAGCAACGTGTTTTTGATTTTTATCATTGTATTTCTCCTAATCAATGCCGAGTTGGAATTCATGACTCAATCTCATTCGGTGGTTCCCGACCACCTTCGATTGGCCCGGTTCGCGCTTCTCGGAACGCCGCGGGCTACCGTCAATCGCCTCCACAGGCGCGACCATCCCCTTAGTCGCTTGGAGCTTATCATATGTGGGAGCGAGGCGTCAGGCCCTTAAACTGGGGGGTAAGTTTTTTCACAAGTTATGAAAAAAAGGTAAGGGAAAACGTCCTTCAAGCCTGAACGGCACATTGATCCCCACCATGAAATCGCCAGCGTCGTCAGTCAGACCAAAACCTACAAAGGGCTCCAGATACACTCGCTTCGCCAGCTGCACGGTGGTCGCGAACTGGAGGCTATTGACGTCTAGTCCGGAACCGCTGATCTCTCCTCCGTTTACTTCTGTCCGCCTAATCGCCGCACCGCCCATAGCCATGGAAAAACTCACCCGATGATTGAGTGAGAACCCCATGCCCATAGAGTAGAGAATCTGGTCCCCGGGATCGACATCCCCCGAAATCGAACTCCCCAAATCGACATCCCCTTCTTCCAGGGTCCAGGTGTATCCCAATGAGCCGAACAGCACCACGGGATCGATGGTCTTGACCAGCGACACCCCGGTCCCCACGTTCCAGTGCCCGGTGCCCAATAGCCGGTCCTCATCGCCCGTGTCAGATTTGGCATTCACGTTCAGGGTCACCTCCGGGATCGCCTCCTCTTCATGTAGGGCTGCATATCTGAGTCCCCAGCTGATGTCCCCTAATCCCACACCAGCCTCCCGGGTGGGTGGGAAGACAGTAGTTGTTGCTGTTGTTCCAGTTGGTCC
>JBOHHR010000030.1:0-4605 GCA_050725475.1 Gammaproteobacteria bacterium
TGTCTGGCCTCCACTCTTCGACGAGAGCTTCGACCTAGACGAGCAGTTGCCCAGGCGCATTGAAATGGTGTTCAAAGAAAAAACCATCGACGGCAAAAGCTATGTCATACAGCAATGCAATGGCATCAATATCGGCGACCGACTCACCGACAACCGGCTTGAGGCAGATGACTACCGCTTCCACGACGTCTTTCACCTGGCCTATGCCGCTATCCTTGGTTGGTCGCCCGTGCTGCGTGCCCTCTTCAGGGTCAAGCGCAAGAGTCGCCTTGAGATCGACGAGAATCAGGATGGCGCTCGCGCCATCCTGATCGAGGAGGGGATCGCAACTTGGATCTTCAACCATGGCATCCGCAACCACGACTTCGGGAACGTCACTTCGCTTGATTACTCGCTTTTGAAGGCGATCCGCGAGCTGGTGAGGGGCTATGAGGTAGACGCTCGACCGCTATGGCAATGGGAGCTGGCGATCCTAGAAGGGTTCCGGATCTTCAGAGAAATCAAGAAGCCGGAGTACCGTGGCGGCACCGTAATCGCCGATCTTGTAAGCCACACGATCGAGTTCAAGGCGCCGCTATGAGACGCGCCCACGCACAGGCCTTCGTGGATAAGCTCGCCGGGCTCCGATTCGATAACGCTTTTAATCCCTACGCCGAGGCTTGTCCCGATCATGACCGCAAGGACGCAGCCGCCATCCGGAAGCGCAATCTCAAGCTTGTCTTGGACGCCGCGTTGAGAAATGGAGTTGATTCGGTCTGGATCGCACGGGATCTCGGCTACAGGGGCGGGCGTCGCACTGGCCTCCCCCTCACCGACGAAGTGCACCTCGCTTGGTATGCAGCGCTCCTCGCAACACCACCACTTAAGCGCGCGACTAACGGGCCAGTGGTCTCGCTGAGCGCACCGCTACCGTTGTATGGCACACGCTCCGTTCTATCCGCCGCCCGATCTTTCTGTGGAACGTGTTTCCTCTGCATCCGCACGCGCCCGCTGATCCCATGTCCAACCGGCCCCACACCCGCGCCGTCGATTTCCGCATGGGTCGACACGATTGTCAGCTCGCCTACCGCCACGCCTCGGCCCGGTGGTCAGCACGTCGCTCGCAATCATTCGACCCAGGCGTTTTGCAGCGAAGGTAAGAAGGGGTACCCCACCGCGTCCTTGCCCTTGATTCCCGTTGATACTTATTGAGGCCCCCTCCCGCGACTTTCGGGCGTGGTAGTTAATCCTCCCACCGCCATCGCCACTGCGCGGAAGACGGCCCGCCCCTTGCTCATCGTCTCATTCCACTCTAGGGTAGGCACCGAATCGGCAACGATTCCGGCGCCCGCTTGGATGTGCAAGAAACCGTCTTTGATCACCGCGGTGCGGATGGCGATCGCGGTATCCATATTGCCCTGCCAGGAGAGATAACCGACTGCGCCCGCATACACCCCGCGCTTGACCGGCTCCAACTCGTCGATGATCTCCATGGCTCGGATCTTGGGCGCCCCGGTCACCGTCCCGGCGGGGAAAGTCGCGCGCAGCACGTCCATGGTTGAGTAGCGTTCGTCGAGTTCTCCGACGACATTGGACACTATGTGCATCACATGGGAATAACGCTCGGTGATCATCGTGTCGGTGACCTTGACGCTGCCCGTCTTGGCGATCCGCCCGATGTCGTTGCGCCCAAGATCAATTAGCATCAGGTGCTCGGCCAACTCCTTAGGATCACTCAATAGCTCCCGCTCCAAGGCACTGTCTTCCTGCGCATCGCGTCCGCGGCGCCGGGTGCCGGCGATAGGCCTAACCGTGACTTCGCCCCTTTCCACCCGCACCAGGATCTCGGGCGAGGAGCCCACGATCTGGAAGTCCCCGAGGTCAAGAAAATACAAATACGGCGAGGGATTCAGGCAACGCAAGGCTCGGTAGAGGTTGATCGGTGGCGAGTGGAACGGAATGGACAAGCGCTGCGAAAGCACCACTTGCATCACATCGCCTTCCACGATGTAGTTCTTCACCCGCTCGACCGCCGTCTCGAAACGCTCTTGGGTGAACCCCGAGACGAAATCCGCTTCGCTCACCGGCCTGTTGGTCCCATCGCTCAACGGCGCGGGAGCACTTTCCTGAAGCTTGGCCGTCAGCTCATCCAAGCGCTTTTGGCCGGTGTCTTGGGCGTTGACCTGATCCGGGTCTACGTGCACAACGATATGCAACTTGCCGCTGAGGTTATCAAATACCAACACCTCTTCCGAGACCATAAGCAGTATATCGGGGCACCCCAAAGGGTCCCCGGCTTCGGGCTTAGCCAAGCGCGGTTCCACGTAGCGCACGGTGTCATATCCGAAATACCCCACGAGCCCCCCGGTGAAACGGGGCGCGCCCTCCAGCCTGGGGACCCGGATCCGCCGCTGAAAGGCCTCCACCCACGATAGCGGGTCCCGGCTGTCCGTCCGCTCCACGACCACGCCGTCGCGCTCTACGGTTATCTCGCTGCCCCGCGCCCGCAGTACCGTTCGCGCCGGTAAGCCGATGATGGAATATCGCCCCCATTGCTCGCCGCCTTGCACCGATTCCAAAAGATAAGAATAAGAACCATGAGCGAGCTTGAGATAAGCGCTTAAAGGGGTGTCCAGATCAGCTAAGACTTCTCGCACCAAGGGGATGCGGTTGTATCCTTGAGCTACCCATTCCGAACATGCTTTTGTGCTCATCGCTTAAAGCAGCCTCTGGAGCTCGGCGAGGGAATCGAGCACATAGTCGGGGCGCGCTTGCGTGATGTCCTCGCCGTGGTTGTAGCCGTAACGCACCCCAATGATGGGCATGCGCGCGGCGCGCGCGGCCAGCACATCGTTGATCGAATCCCCCACCATCAGCGAGTCCTCGGCGCTGACCCCGAGGTTTAGCGCGGCATAAAGCAGCGGTTCGGGACTCGGTTTTTTTTCCGCTAGCGAGTCGCCGCTCACCACCACGGAAAAGCCTGACAAAAGGCCTAAGGCGCCCAGCAGTGGTCGCGTGAAACGCTGGCGCTTGTTGGTAATGCACCCGAGCGCATAGCCCGCCTGCAGCAGGTAATCGATCCCCTCCCGTACCCCAGGATAGAGTCGGGTTTGGCGGCAGGTATTTTGGGCGTAACTATCGGAGAAGATCGCAAATGCCCCCTGGAACAAGCGCTGGTCCGGCTCTTCATCGGCGCCACCCGTGAGCGCGCGTTTCACCAGACGTTCCGCCCCATTTCCTACCCAGAGCTTGACCTTTTCCACCCCGTGGGGCGACATACGGAGTTGCTCCAACATGGCATCGATGCTGTAGGCCAGATCGGGAATGCTATCGACAAGGGTGCCATCCAAATCAAAAAGGATGAGTTTCGGTTTCCGCGCCCAGCGTTTGGTCCTCTGGTCTAAGCACATGGCTGCTTCACCGCCGCGAGCTCGGCGCGCATCATCGCGATCGTCCGGGTGTAATCCGGGCTGCCGAAAATAGCGGAGCCGGCAACAAACGTGTCGCATCCAGCCTCCGCGATCGCTCGTATATTGTCCGTGCTCACTCCGCCATCGGCCTCGAGCCGGATCGCAAGTCCACTGTTGTCGATTAGGGCCCGTACGCGTTTAATTTTCTCTAAGGTCGAGGGAATGAGCTTCTGCCCGCCAAAACCGGGGTTGACGGACATCAGCAACACCATATCCAATTTGGCCATGACATAGTCCAAATGCTCCAAAGGCGTAGCGGGGTTGAGCACCAGCCCGGCCTTGGAGCCTGAATCACGGATGATCTGCAGCGAGCGATCGACATGCTCGCTTGCCTCGGGGTGAAACGTGATATACGTCGCACCCGCCTCAATAAAATCTGGAATAATTCGATCAACCGGCTTCACCATCAGATGCACGTCGATAGGGGCGGTGATCCCGTAGTCGCGCAGAGCGCGGCACAGCAACGGGCCGAAGGTGAGGTTTGGCACGTAATGGTTATCCATCACGTCGAAATGGATAATGTCAGCTCCCGCCTCCAGTACTTTCTCGGCCTCCAAGCCAAGGCGAGCGAGATCGGCGGAGAGGACGGAGGCGGCAATGGCGTAGGCTTGCATGCTCGTTAAACAACACAAAGATGCGAAATGTAACCGATCGGAGCGTGAATTTCACATCCGGCCCGCGATTGGCATGGATGTGGCTTCAAGGATACCCACACCGCACCGCTTTATGGGCCGGAGATTTGTTGCGCACCGGACAAATAGGGCAGCAACGAACCTTTTCTTAGATCCTCACCTTACCAATAGCTGTATTCGCGTTGCGAAAAAAGGCCCTTTAGGAGGTCCCCTTGCCTGCCGTCCTTGTCCTGATCGCTTTGTTTATCGCTTACGCGTCTCTATACCCGTTTGAATTCGTCACGCCGGCGGAAATCCACCTCCTGCCTTGGCTATATAGCGAGACTAGGATCTTGCGAGCCGACGTGCTCGCAAATATCTTATTGTTTGTGCCGTACGGGTTTGCCGTCGCTTTCCGCGAGCACCGAAACAAGAGACGCATCTGGCAGCTCAGCGCTGGCTTCGCTATGGCCCTCGCCCTGCAATGGGTGCAGCAGTTCACGCCCGAGCGCGTGCCGGCTTTATACGACGCCTTTTTCAATCTC
>JBOHHR010000031.1:0-2797 GCA_050725475.1 Gammaproteobacteria bacterium
GTATTGAGCGGCATTCTTAACTTTGTGCTTGAGAAACGCCGCCAGCGACCAATACGGAAAACCAAACTGGCGGCGGATGAAATTCACCCTATGATTGGCGCGCAACAAGAGATCGTAAAGCCGGCCGCCGATGAGGGCCAAGGCTTTGGAGCATTTGACCACGCCGTCGAACTCATCCCCATGAACGATCAAGAAGCGCTGCCCATTCGCCATGGTGTGGATGGCATCCCTTTGGATGCGGATATTCCCGAACGTGGTCCCGTCGTAATCCCTTAGCAGCTCATCGTCGGTGCCGGGAACATAAATCACTTGGGTGCCGTGCTTGGCCTTGCCAAGAATGGTACGGATCACGTCGTTGTGCGCCTGTGGCCAATAAGGGCGCTTCTTCATCTGCCAGATATCGATGATGTCGCCGACGAGGTAGAGGTATTCGCATTCGACGCTACGAAGAAAGTGCAGAAGAAAATCTGCACTGCAACCCCGAAAACCCAGGTGAATATCGGAGATCCAGACCGCGCGCCAGCGTAGCGGAAGGAACGGGTTGCGGCTACGCATGAACACTTGTACAAGTGATCATACGGTTAACTTAGCGCAAGTTTATTACCTGCAAGTTAACAAACCGTTACTGGTTGGTTAAGAAAGGTAGTTCCTGGATTCAAGCCCATGCGTCGCAATACCTCTAGTGCGTAACGCGTTGGGTCCAATGATGGTAACTGTTCCTGTGGGGGCAAATGCTTCACGCGGGGCCGGCCCAGAGCCGACCTATTGGCGTAGCCGATCATGGAAGCGAGCCTACTGGCCTGTCGCTTGACTTTCTACAGCAGGTTAGTAGGACTATAATGAAAGGTAAGGGCATATAGCCATAATCGTACTGAGATATAATTGTTGTACACGTTTATGAAGATAACGGACAGAGCAGATACCGTCTATTTCAGCGTCAAAGGGCAGGTGGTCATCCCGCAGTGGCTGCGCCGCGAGTTCGGGATCGAGAAAGACACACGTGCCATCGTTTATCAGGAAGATGACCATATCGTGCTCAAACCGATTACGGCTCGACATTTCAGGAAGCTACGCGGCTCCCTGAAGGGCAAAGGGGTGTTGGAGGCGCTCATAGAGGATCGGAGGAGCGAGGGGGAATTGTAAATGCCCGCGAAGGTGTTGGACAGTTGGGCGCTGCTCGCGTTTTTTCAGGATGAGCCCGCGGCGGACATGGTGGAACAGCTTCTGGCAAAGGCCGAGAGCGGCAGGCTCAGCTTGCTGCTCAGTGTTGTGAACTGGGGCGAGATCTACTACAGCACGATGCGCAAGGTTTCCCGGGAGGCAGCCGAGCGCACGGTCGGGTCCATCGCAGAAATGCCAGTAGAGATCGTGCCTGTCGCCGATGATCTTGTGCTTGTTCGGCAGGCCGCTATCTATAAGGCCACAAAGAAGCTCTCATACGCCGACGCTTTCGCGGCTGCGCTGACAAAGATCAGGAACGCCGAGCTTGTCACCGGTGATCCCGAATTTAGACAGATCGATGATGACATCGAGATTGCGTGGCTTACCTAACCAAGTAAGTCGCGCAGTGCTCTTGGAACTGACGCCAATTCCATCCCGCCCCCCGTTTCGCACTCTTCATCTTGGGCTCGGGCCAGCAGTCTTCGATGCCCGTGACTGACCCCTCAAGCAGCTCTCCAGGACCCTCCTTCCCTGGCTGCGGAAAAGGGAGGGTGCGGGACGTGGTAACCTCCTCACCGACCCCAAGAACGGCAGACCTGACGAGATAACGCCTTTCTCGCGATGCTTGGCAGTGGTGGCTGAGAAGATCGGGCAGGAAACCACTACCTACGTCCGGAACACCTACAAGTACTATGTCACCTACAAGCTTCTGGTCGACGCCCAGGAAGCGGCGCGTCTCGCACGCGACAAGCTCGTTCCGTAGCCGTTCGACCACCGCACTTCATGCGCGCGCGACCTGACGACGGCGTGAAGCGCTGCCAAGCGATTGTAATACTCGCGAAGCGAAAGCAAATAGGGCGCCTCGAAAAACGCCCGAGACGCCCGGATAATCGCCCTTGGCAGAAGCCGGCTTGTCAGCCCATCAACTTGGACTTTAGCGCGGCTAGGGCTTGTCCAATCGCATCTCCCTCGGGTAATTTGCCGTCGGGAGTCAGCTTATCGATGAGCTGCGGCAGAAGGCTCGCCAGTCTCGAAGAAGCCTCCTCACGAGAGACGCCCGCCGCTTGGGCGGCCTCTTCGATCTGCCCCTGATCGAGCGCCTCCTGGACTTGTTCGCCAGAGACGGGCTTGTTTTCCCCGGTGCCGATCCAAGAGGAGATCGCATCATCCAATCCCTTGTCCCGGAAGGTCTGGATCAGACCGGCGAGACCTCCGGTCTGCGGGTTATCGAGCAACTTTATCGCCGCGTCCATCAGCTTATCTCCTTTGGCGCCGACAAAGGTGCCGCCCGCGAATGCCAAGATCGTTTTTAATAGGCTCATATCACCCTCCTTTTTTATTTCCGACATCGTTTACTCCCTGTCAAACTCCGGAAAAGCCAGAGACTATTCCGGGGCGAGCTTTCCATGCTCCTTATTAAACCCACCCAATTAAACCCACCCACCGAATGCTATCAAAATTCGGGATCAATACCCAACTGCTCTTTACGTCTGCCCTTTTCCACCCAGAACTCGATATGTGAGTCCGGCGAGCAGCGCGCCCGCTAGGGGCGCCGCCCAAAACAGCCACAACTGCTGCAAGGCCCACGCACCGACGAACACCGCCGGGCCTGTGCTCCGCGCGGGTGGTCACCGGG
>JBOHHR010000032.1:0-8165 GCA_050725475.1 Gammaproteobacteria bacterium
CGGAAGCGATCGCTTCGCGAAGGATCCCCAAGGCCCCGGTTATCGTTGGTTGACATTGGGTGCCGATGGCAAATTACAAAGCGGAATCGTTCGAGTGCCCGTTTAAGCTAAGTCGACCCAAACCCCGAGGAGCAACCGAAGGCAGAGCCCTACGGACACCTGCTATTTCGCCTCAGGTGGTGGCATCGAAAAGAAACGACACCAAGATGAGTAATGGAATGACCAGGGGTACCTGCATGAACTGGATCAAAACCCCGTTACCAACGCCGACCTGTTCGCCGTTTGCAAACGACAGCCACTTCCCTACCAAAATGGCGCCTACGAACACTAGCACAACGGCCGCCAAAATAAGCGCCGTGGTCTGGCCGGTCAACTTGATTAAGCTGAGCGCCGCCAAAGCCGCGCCACCGGCGACATACTCGATGGCAACGATCCTGAAAGCCCGGGCATAGGGGACTTGCGCCTCGACCATCATCGCCGTTGCGACCCGCAGCACCCATGGATGGAGCGCGAGGGCGATTAGCAATGTCGCGATCATCTGCCACGTAATCATAACTTGGTATTCTCATGCTGTTTGTTTAAACTGCCGACAAACTATCACGTTATCCCTGTCGGATAAAGCGTTGAGCCCACCGCGGATCGCGCGGTCGGGGCGGGGGCTCGTACGGAGTAACACTAGGGAGAAGTCGATGTCCGATATCCTGGCGAAAGAAAGAACGATCGCAAAACCGGGGTTCAACCGCTGGCTCGTACCACCCGCGGCGCTGGCCATCCACCTCTGTATCGGCATGGCTTACGGCTTCAGCGTCTTTTGGCTGCCGCTTAGCAAGTCCATCGGCATCACCGAATCTGTCGCCTGTTCCCCCGATCTGTCCTTGTTCGCGCAGATCATCGCCCGCAACTGCGATTGGAAGATCAGCACGCTGGGCTGGATGTACACCCTGTTCTTTGTGTACCTCGGCTCTTCTGCCGCCATCTTCGGTCACTGGCTCGAGCGCGCTGGGCCCCGCAAGGCCGGGGTCGTGGCGGCACTGTGCTGGGCGGGCGGTCTACTGATCTCGGCGTTGGGGGTATACATCCATGAGATCCGACTTCTGTGGCTGGGTTCGGGCATTATCGGTGGCTGTGGTCTGGGGCTGGGTTACATCTCCCCGGTCTCCACGCTCATTAAATGGTTCCCCGACCGACGCGGGATGGCAACCGGCATGGCGATCATGGGTTTCGGCGGCGGGGCGATGATCGGCTCGCCGCTCGCTGATACTCTTATGAAGCATTACCAGACCGGTTCTTCGGTGGGGGTTTGGGAAACGTTCGTCACCCTGGGGGTGGTCTATTTCATTGCCATGATGTGCGGTGCGTTTGGTTATCGCGTGCCGCCACCGGGTTGGAAGCCGGCGCACTGGACTCCTCCCACGCAGCACAAGGCGATGATCACCTCCGGTCATGTGCACCTTTATAAGGCGCCCAATACGGCGCAGTTCTGGTTGCTTTGGGGTGTTTTGTGCATGAACGTAAGTGCGGGTATTGGCGTTATCGGAATGGCGTCGCCCATGCTGCAGGAGGTCTTCGGCGGTGCGCTGATCGATGTGGCGGCAACCCTGGCCGAACTGAACAAAGAGCAGATAGGTCTGGTGGCCGCCATCGCCGCAGGCTTCACCGGCCTGCTCAGTCTGTTTAACATCGCCGGCCGCATCTTCTGGGCATCGCTATCGGACTTCATCGGCCGCAAACGCACCTACTTCATCTTCTTCACCCTAGGCATGATTCTGTACGCGTCGGCGCCGTACGCCGGCAACATCGGCAGCATCGCGCTGTTCGTGGGATTGTTCTGCGTCATCCTGACCATGTACGGCGGCGGTTTTGCGACCATCCCAGCCTATCTCGCCGACATGTTTGGCACCCAGTTCGTCGGCGCCATTCATGGGCGCTTGCTCACAGCCTGGTCGATGGCCGGCATCCTTGGACCCGTGATCGTCAACTATATCCGTGAGTTTCAAATCGACCATGGGGTACCGCCGGCAGAGGCCTACAATACGACGATGTACGTGCTGGCCGGGTTGCTGTTTGTCGGTTTTCTGTGCAATCTGGCGCTGAAGCCGGTTGCAGATAAGTTCTACATGACGGACGTGGAATTGGAAGCCGAACGACGACTGGCCCACGAAACGGCTTCCGCATCGAAATGAAGGCAGGAGAGGTGATCATGCCGCTACCGAACGACAACGAGTGGCACCCGAGCCGCTTTAGCTGGGTCTTGGTTGCCATCTCATGGGCCCTGGTCGGGATCCCGCTCGCCTGGGGGATCTGGAAGACCTTGCAGAAAGCCGGCGTACTGTTCGAATGATCGGACTATTCCACCGCGTCGGGGTCTGTCTCCTCTTCGAAAAAATCTTCGAACTCCTCCAGAGGAGGGTTGCCATCGTAGATCAGATCGTTGCGGCGCTGGAGAAACGCCTCTCGCGTGAACGTATAAGAGTCCAGTGCGGCTTCATCGCGGATCTCGGTGGCTTCCAGCAGGTTAGCGCGCTCGTTTATCACGCTCAGTGCGGCGATGGGGAACGTGGCGACGCTCTCGATATAGAAAAGCGGATTCAGGAAGGTGCTGGGGACAAGATCAGTGACATCGCGTGCGGTGCTTGGTCCTCGTAAAGGAAGAACAAGGTAGGCGCCTTGGTTTATGCCCCAGGTGGCGAATGTCTGCCCCAGGTCTTCTTGGTGGCGCACCAACCCGGCCGGCGTTGCCCGGTCGAACAAACCACCGATCCCGATCGTGGTGTTGACGAACAAGCGGGCCAAGTCACGAAATCCTTGCGTGAACTTCGCCTGAAGGAAATCATTCAGGATCACGTTGGGGTAGAAAAAATTGTCGAAAAAGTTGGTAACGCTGCTGCGCACGGGTTTGGGAGTGATTTTCTGGTAACCCTGCGCCACCGGTTTCATTAAATACTTGTCCAATTTTTCATTGACGTCGAAGAACACCCGATTCACGGGTTCGATTGGGTCTTTATCCGGATCCGATCGGGTAGTGGCGCAACCGCTTCCCAACGTGAGGAGCACGCCCAGCGCAACCGTTCTAAAGGCTAAAACACCTCTTTGCTGGTTGTTCATTAGTCGCCCCTCGGCCAGTTCTTATTATTTTTCGGGATTCTCGTATTCCGCGATCTTCTCGCGTAACTTTGCGATCAGGTGTGAAAAACCTTTTCTTTTCATGATCGATGCATATTCCGCTTTCTTCAAGGAGAGATCGCTCACCCCGTCGGCTACCACGTTGATGATCAGCCACTTCTCTTGTTGCGGTTGCAGCACATAGAGAAACGGAATGGTTTCCCCATTTTGTTTCACCAACTCCGTTTTTTGCAATGAGCGCCCACCCTTAAACGGTTTCTTTGAAACTTGTCGAAAGCTCTCCCCCGAGTAGCTATCGAAGCGCGACGCGTAGGTCGCCGTGCTCAGCTCTCTGAAAATATTCACGAATTCGGTTTGCTGGTCATTGTCCAAGCGGCGCCAGTAACGGCCCAATACGATGCGCGAGATCTCTAAAAAATCAAAGCTGTCTGCTACCACAGGTTTAAGCAATTCATATCGACCCGTATATCCGAGTTTATCGGCGTTTTTCATCACCCGAATCAAGGTGTCGTGCAGGCGTTCGACCACGTTCTCAGCAGTTGGTGGCTGGGTGGCGGCCTCCGCACCCAATGCCCAGCACATCAGTAAAAGCGGGAAGTGAAAACAGCTTAATTTCATTGGAGGTCGCAACTTCCTGTTACGGGGTTTTTCTTTTCATCGGATCAAAATACCATACTCTTACGCCATGACAAACAATGCCGCGGGTTCTATTTATTGTAGCTTCGTCCTTTCCATATAGCTCCCTTGCCCCACCAATGCCTGAGCGCTGATGTCCACGTCATGGCCGTGAAAACGGCCCCAGCAAAGGGAAGGCCAAGCGCCCAATAACAAGGAACTCGATAGTAACGCAGGACAGTGGTCACCACAGAGCGCAGGCGGCTAAGGCCAACCCCAACACGGGCGCCGTGGGACTAGAAAATCAAGCGACCTGGCGTTTCGTGCCGTCCGAGTGCGCTACCGGATCGCCCGTCTTTATCAGCCGGGGCCGCACCAGCGTGTCGTCTTCATACGAGAACGGTACTTCGGGAGCCATGGGCCCAGTTGTACCGGGCCCGAACAAGGCGACTTTGAGTGCCTTCCAAGGGCGCCGGAAGGTGTCATTCACAGCCGTGGCTTCGTACCCGGAATGCACCATACAATCGGCACACTTGGGATTTCTACCGGTGCCATAGTTATCCCAAGCGGTCTCTTCCAGCAAGGATTTGAAGCTCGACGCATAGCCTTCCCCCACCAGTAGGTAGCAGGGCTTCTGCCAGCCGAAAACATTGCGTGTGGGGTTGCCCCATGGGGTGCAGTGGTAGGTCTGATTGCCGGCGAGAAAATCCAGATACAGCGAGGACTGGTTGAATCGCCACTTGCGCCCCCGCGCTTGTCTAAAGACATCGCGGAACAATTGCTTACTGTTCCTGCGCTTCAAGAACACGTTCTGGCGCGGGGCCCGTTCATAGCTAAAGCCGGGCGAGATGGTTACGCCTTCGACCCCCAACTCCATCGCCATCTCCATGAATTCCACGACGTCACCGGCGGTTTCTCCTTGAAAAAGGGTGCAGTTGGCCGTGACGCGAAAGCCACGGGATTGGGCAAGCGTGATCACATCAACGCAGCGGTCAAATACCCCTTCCCGACACACAGAAGCGTCATGGCGCTCGCGGTTCCCGTCGAGATGGATGGAAAAGGTAAGGTAGGGAGAGGGCCTATAGTCATCTATACGCTTTTCAAGCAGCAGCGCATTGGTGCACAGGTAGACAAACTTTTTGCGCTCGATAAAGCCGCGCACAATCCGCGGCATATCCTTATGGATCAGCGGTTCGCCTCCCGCGATCGACACGATGGGAGCGCCGCATTCGTCTATGGCCTGCATGCATTCTTCGTAGCTTAGTCGCTTGTCCAAGATCGCATCGGGGTAATCGATCTTGCCGCAACCCGCACAGGCGAGGTTGCAACGAAACAGGGGTTCCAACATGAGCACGAGCGGGTATTTTTTGTTTCCTCTTAGCTTTTGCTCGATGATATACCGTGCAACGCGATACTTTTGGATGAGAGATACGCCCATTATTCCCCCTATGTGCCCTGAAGTGATTGCTTATTTTGCGCCAGAGTTGTATTTTGTTCTGGACAGCTCGCCAGTAAAGATAATTAAAGTGTTGCGTAAATTCAAGTGCTTTTTGCAGCAACCGATACCGTCGTGCTAATTATGCGACAGTTGTTGCTTTTGGCGCAACATATTGACGCCAGCCAGCGCGTGAGGTGAACATGTCCTGCGGGCGGGTACAAAGGGTAGTGAGGGGAGGCCTAGCCCTAATCGGGGCTAATGTTGCACTATCGTTACAAGAGGCATCTTTCTTTCCCTAATCCTCCCTGTCGATCGGGTGCAAGTAAAGAGCGACGATTCACGATATGGGCACGAATAAGCGGTTTCCTTTATTAGAGATCATCGATTATCCCGAGGACCTGCGGCAATTGCCGGAGTCGCAACTGGTGCCCTTAGCAAATGAGCTCCGAGCTTACCTATTGCATTCGGTGAGTCAAAGCGGAGGCCATTTTGGAGCGGGCCTGGGAACGGTGGAGTTGACCGTGGCGCTGCACTATGTGTTCAACACCCCGGAGGATCGTTTGGTGTGGGACGTCGGGCATCAGGCTTATCCGCATAAGATCCTGACCGGGAGGCGGGAGCGCATGCCCACGATTCGAAAATGGAGGGGATTGGCGCCTTTCCCAAAACGGGATGAGAGCCCCTACGA
Source organism: Gammaproteobacteria bacterium (assembly GCA_050725475.1). Lineage (GTDB taxonomy): Bacteria > Pseudomonadota > Gammaproteobacteria > JBOHHR01 > JBOHHR01 > JBOHHR01. The sequence goes on from JBOHHR010000032.1 coordinate 5,865, forward strand.
CACGTTCGGGGTGGGCCACTCGAGCACCTCGATCAGCGCTGCTCTCGGTATGAAGATCGCCGCCGATCGCCTGGGAGAACACAGAAAAGCCGTCGCCATCATCGGCGACGGGGGGATGACCGCCGGTTTACCCTTTGAAGCGATGAATCACGCCGGGGATCTCGGCATAGATATCCTGGTCATTCTGAACGACAACGATATGTCCATCTCGCCCAATGTCGGGGCGCTGTCCAACCATTTCGCCAAAGTGCTGTCCGGCAAGCTCTACGCCACCGTCAAGGAGGGCAGCAAGAAGGTCCTTTCCAAGATGCCGCCCATGTGGGAGCTCGCGCGGCGGGCGGAGGAGCACGTAAAAGGGCTTATCGTGCCCGGAACGCTGTTCGAAGAGCTAGGCTTTAATTATATCGGTCCGGTGGATGGCCACGATCTCCCCGGTTTGGTCAGCACCTTGCGCAATGTAGCGGCGCTCAAAGGCCCGCAGCTTTTGCACGTAATCACCAAAAAGGGCAAAGGCTACGGGCCGGCGGAAGCCGAGCCGGTCAAATATCATGCGGTGACTCCTTTTGAGCCGGCTAAGGGCATGGCTACCAGCGACAAGTCTTCCAAGCCTACCTATAGCGATGTCTTTGGCGACTGGGTGTGTGACATGGCGGCGCAGGACGCTCGCCTGGTTGCGATCACGCCCGCGATGCGCGAGGGATCCGGCTTGGTGCGTTTTCAGCAGAAGTTTCCCGATCGTTATTTTGACGTCGGCATCGCGGAACAACACAGCGTGACCTTGGCGGCGGGAATGGCCTGCGACGGCCTCAAACCGGTGGTGGCGATCTATTCCACCTTTCTGCAGCGCGGTTACGACCAACTGGTGCATGACGTGGTCAACCAAAACCTGCCGGTTTTATTCGCCATCGATCGCGCAGGGGCGGTGGGCGGCGATGGACCCACGCACAACGGAAGCTATGACCTGAGTTACATGCGCTGCCTGCCTAACTTGGTGATCCTGGCGCCAGCCGACGAGAACGAATGTCGCCAGATGCTCTATACCGGCTTCCTGCTCGATCAACCCGCGGCGGTACGCTACCCCCGCGGGAGTGGCCCCGGCACGCCTATACAGGAAAAAATGACCGCTTTGCCGCTCGGCAAGGCGGAGCTGCGACGCAAGGGCACGGGCGTTGCCATACTCGCCTTTGGCGTTATGGCGCCAGAATGTGATGAAGTGGCAGAAGAGTTGGGCGCTACTTTGGTCAACATGCGTTTCGTAAAGCCACTGGACGAAAATCTAGTATTGGAAGCAGCGGCAGAGCACGAATGCTTAGTCACCGTGGAGGACAACGTGGTTGCCGGCGGCGCGGGATCCGCGGTATCGGAATGCTTGGCGAAGCACGGGGTGGCGGTTCCGGTGTTTCATCTGGGATTGCCTGATCGACTGATTCAGCATGGTTCCCGTGAAGACATGCTGGCTGATGCCGGTTTGAGCAAGAAATCTATTCTCGCGTTTATTGCTCATTGCCGCGCCGGTGAGCAACGCGCATGCCGAGCGGTTCAGAGCGCCTAGGGTTTTACCGAGAGGTTCGATTTCTAAGAACAACAGAGCCGGGAGAGTTGTGAGATGGGAGACGATCAACCCCTGGAGACGACGCCGAAACGCCGTTTCGCTTGGCTGAAAGCAACGGCCATTTTCTTAACGCCGGTTATCGTGACAGTGGCCGTCGCTATTCTGGTTTTTAGGGCCTATTTTTACCCTTCCGATTTTTTTCCGGTGACCCTAAACGCCAAGGAAGAGCGCGCCCTGAGCGCCAAGATCGAGCGCCTGAGCTTTTTTGGGGCCCAGGCTGCGGAACCCGATAAACCCGGCGGAGATCGAAGCGAGTCGCCGCCGGAACAAGCGCTTGAGCCAGAGCCTTACAGCGAAGAGGGGGCGGATCGAACCATCCGCTTCAATGAAAAGGAGCTCAACGCCTTGCTGGCGAAAAACACCGATTTGGCGAGAAAGCTCGCCATCGACCTTTCCGAAGGGCTGGTCAGTGCTAAGCTTTTGGTCCCGCTTGAGGAAGATTTCCCCGGGTTGGGAGGAAACACGCTAAAAATGCGCGCGGGTTTGGGGCTTGCGTACGACCAGGGCAAACCGATTGTAGTATTGAAAGGCATCAGCATCATGGGCGTTCCCATACCCAACGCCTGGCTGGGCGGGATCAAGAACATCGATTTGGTCAAGGAGTTCGGCAGCGATCAGGGGTTTTGGAAAGCGTTCGCGGATGGGGTGGAAAACATCCATGTCGCCGAAGGGGATCTCCTCATCGAGCT
>JBOHHR010000033.1:0-2548 GCA_050725475.1 Gammaproteobacteria bacterium
CCGCGGGCAGCCAGCCCTACTACCGTCCGCAAGGAGCGTACAGTCTGCGGGGTGGGACAGAAATACGTTCATCCGTCCGGTGGAGATGTTCTGCTCTTTTTTGAGGGAGCCGCTGCAAGACTTACCCGAAATTTACCCTCCGGAGAACGACAGCGGTGAGCCCTCCGAGGAGCAGTATCGCAACACAGAATAGAGCGTAGGCGATCGGCCAATCGATACCCTGTGTCATCATGCTGAACTCCGACATTCAAGAATACAACATTGATGAGTGTGAGATTTTTTAGCAGGGTGTTCATGTTATTGTTGACCAAGTTCCCCCGGGCGTCCATGAGGCCAGAGAAAATGGTCGAATAGATCTCCGCCTGTCTGTAGCACTGGTTGTTCTCGATTATCAGATCATCGATAAACGCAATGACATCGGGAGAGAAGGCTGCCTTTTCAGCGTGATTGCGCAGTCGTGTAAGAACCACACCATTGGAGTTGATCGCGTTGATGTAATAGACGAGGCCTTCGCTCAGGTTAAACATTTGAATGAGATGCTTGTTTTCCATAGACGTGTTGATTTTCTGCTGGAGCTCTCGCGCGATCATCTTGATGACCTTCAGATGCGCGAGGTAATGCTGGATGGTGCTGAAGAGCAGTCGCAGCATGACATCCAGGAGAGAACGCAGCGTCGGTGTCTGTCGTGTCCCGCTGCCGACGGGCTGGATGTCGTCGGTCACTATGACCACCAATTGCTCTTTGAACAGCAGCAGGCCAATCGATGCGACATCGAAGGAAAACGTGCCCTCGCCGGAGTAGTTTGTGGGTCGCTTCCAGATGAGCAGTAAATAGCCGGGGTTCAACTCGATACGCGAGACCTCATCCGGATCCAGGGCAGATGACAAGGTATGGTCGTCGATGTTGAAGGTCGCTCGGAGGGAATTCCGCTCAAGCGGATCGGGATTTATATAGACCTGAATGGGGCTGTCTTCTGCTTCCACAGGCATCAATGAACCGTCGGTCAGTTGGAATCTCTTAATCATTTTTGGCTCTCGCTAGGAGTTCCCCATGCACGCGCTCGCGCCGGGCCTCGCCCCAGCCGCCGGTAAGATCGTAAGGTGTGATACATAGCGATCTTTCCTTTCTTCCTTAGCTTTCGGCACGGTCCGACGCCAATGCCCGCAGGATCAAATCCGTGTGCTTAATCGCCAAAGAAAAGTGCCCTTCGCCGGGGAGGAAGTCGGCGACCACGTTGGGTAACTCGGTGGCGAAATAGTGCCCATGCGCTGGCGGCACCAAAGCATCAGCCTTGCCGTGCCATAGTTGCACCCGGCAGCGGATGTCTTGAGGCTCAAATCCCCAGGGATGCGCGTAGGCGATAAAATCCCAAAGTGCGCCCTCGGGTCCTTGGCGCAGCGCCTCGCGTGCGGAATCGAACAGGATCTGGTTGATCTCCGGCTGGCGCACCACCGAGCTGTCGGCCTCCGGTGCGGAGCTTGTCAGCAAGCGGCGCAGCGTTTCCGGCCGCTGCTTGATCACCCAGGCCGTGACACCGCCATAGGCGAACCGCAGCAGACGCTTTGAGCGGCGTGCCAGTCCGAAACCGAGGCGTGCCGGCCAGTGCATGGATCTCCTGGCCCAAGGCTCGAAAACCGGTCCCAGCCCACAAACCACACCCACCGTGCGCAGCCTAGGTGCCATGGTGTGGGCACAGGCCAAAGCATATGGGCCTCCTCCGGACATCCCCAGGACTATAAAACGATCGATGCGAAGGCAATCGGCCAGTGCCTCGACATCGCAAGGCCAATCGAGCAGGCGCCGTCCGGGTTGAAAATCGGAGATCCCGTAACCAGGGCGATCCGGTGCAATCACGCGTATGCCGTTACGCAACGCGGCGGCTTCGATGAGCTTACCCTCCAGGCGGGAGGCGGGGAAGCCATGGAAGTAGAATAGGGGGAGCCCCTGGGGATCGCCGAATTCCGCCCAACCCAGCTGGCGCCCGTCTGCAAGCTTTATCGTGTCACCGATCGAGTCTGCCAAGGTCACGGACTTCTGGGTTTGGGATCTCTTCAGGCTGTGGTTCATGCTCGCAAAGCAGCGTCCGCGCGATGTGCTCCCATTCTTGCGCAAGCGCTCCACTGGCGCGAAGCCGTTGCGCGCGCCGGTACCAATAGTCGGCGTTGCTGCTGTCGCCTTGTTTGCGATGCAGGTAGGCGTGCACCCACGCGCTCGCAGTGTCGTTTTGTTGCTGCACGATGTTGTGTGCCTCGTCCCACTCGCCTTTAGCGTCATACCACAGGGCTTCAAGCGGGACCTGTAGTCTCGGCGGCGGCGCCGGTTTATCGAGGCTTTGTTTGAAGTCCTGGAGATCCACGCGTGCGCATCTCAATGGCGGCGTAAAGTAATAAAGTCGATCTGGTTTTGTTCGAGTCTCGAGCGCACGGCCTCAAGTTGGGCGTTTTGAGGGAATGGCCCCATGCGCACCCGGTATCGGTTTTGCCCCCCCTTGAGCACCACGCGCTCGATGCGTGCTGAGAGGCCGAGCAAGGCGAGGTTAGCCTTCCTC
>JBOHHR010000034.1:0-2061 GCA_050725475.1 Gammaproteobacteria bacterium
AGTCCTTCGCGGGATCCTGGCATCATATGGGCACCACGCGGATGAGCGCCGACCCCAAGAAGGGCGTCGTCGATAAAAACTGCCGGGTGCATGGCATCGGAAATTTGTTTATCGCCAGCAGCTCCACATTTCCGAATTCTGGCCATGCCAACCCGACGCTGACCATTGTTGCGCTCACCCTCCGGCTTGCCGATCATCTCAAGGAGTTGCTGCATGCGTAGTTTTAACCTTGCAAGAAGGCGAGTTATCGGTACCCTCGCTTTGCTTGGCCTTAGCGCTCTTATTACCTCTAGGGTGCCAAAGATTAGGCCTTTAGGCGCCTCAAAAAGGGAACGTCACGTGTTGGCTGCACGAATAGTAACCAGATGTTTCCGGCACAAAACAAACGCAAGAGCTATCGGACGCGCCTATTTAGAGCAAGCCCCTCAGGAAGCGGACGTGGACCTTCTCCTTGAGCTTGTACTTTCCAACATGGGGACGACTGGAACGCGGGATTTTCGGGAATTTTCCAAGCAGATACCTCGAGCAGCGCGTCAGGATTTTGAACGTAGGCGCACGATCCATTTAAAAGGCTGGATATTATCCCAGACAGAAGCTCGTGTTTGTGCTCTTGCAGCACTTGTTTGAGTTGTATACTCTTCAAAGACGCCGTAGGGCCTGGCTTTAACAAGACCTGCGGCGAATACTCACCGGCGCTTGCCCCCGGATCGATTTCGACGCGGAGTGGGTTTGCCGTCAAGCACCATCGCACGATCGTTCCCGGCAATTGGTTCTCGATCGTGACATCGCACAGAGGGCGACCAGCAAGCGCGATATTGGTCTGCACTTTGTTCCAGAGATCTGGCGTCGGGGCGAAGGCGTTCCACCAACCGAGATGGCTGGCAGTAGCGGGCCCCACACGGACACATCTCATGTATCTCACTTGCATAGTGAAACTCCACGGTAGGGTGTAGCGTGTACCTCCCACGTGGGCATTTGTGCATCGCCGCGAGGGTTGGGAACGCGAGATAGACTGACAAGGGATGGATATACTAGAACGAAACTTGAGCTTAAAGACCGTCGAATGAAGCAAGCGCCCGGGTGGCGGAATAGGTAGACGCAAGGGACTTAAAATCCCTCGGGGGCAACCCCGTGCCGGTTCGACTCCGGCCCCGGGCACCAAAAGAATCAAGAAGTTATAATAAAATAGTCTTTTTAGTTTTCTGAATAATATAGGCTCGTGGTACGGTAACGGTACAGTCCTTGACTGTGACCACCTCTTCCACGTTGCGCTCGCCTGCGATACAGGCGCGCAGCGTTTGATAACCGCCTTGTTTTCGGTAGCGCTGATAGTCGATGTGCTTCGTGTTCTCGGGCGAGGAGTCGCCGCTCTGCACAGCCTGGAGCACCGCCTGTGGCGTTGCCTTCTCGATGGGGTTTATCCCCACCACCGCAACCGGTGCTCCGTGGCAACGGCCGACACAGGGCACGCGCTGTACCCGCACCCCGGGTTCGAGGTGCTGCTTAAGCTCGTACACCAGGTGATCGCAACCGAACATCTCGCAGGTGACCGACTCGCACACCCGCACGGTCAGCTCCGGCGGCGGGGTCTCGCCCTCGGGGATAACATCGAAATGATGGTAAAAAGTCGCGGCCTCATAGATCGTGGCGAGGGGAAGCTTCATTCCTCGCCGAGGGCCAAGATATGCCGTACCGAGATGTGGTGGTAGCGATCCTGGATGTGGTGCAAAAACTCAATCAGCAAATCGCGCCGCCGCGGCGCATCGCCCAGCAACTCCCGGATCTCGGCCAGTGCATTGAGATCCATGACGCGGCCGCTGGCGCGCCCTTTTTTAGCCTCTTGTTCGTTTCAACGTTCTGTTCCCGTTAACATGTTGTCTAGTATAAGGATCTCGCCTTTTCCTCCATAGGCCACATCGCCGGCGTAGCGTTCTGCTTCCGGACCGAAGGCATTAAAGGCCTCGAAACGGCGCTGGGACCGGCTCAGATGGCGAAACAGCACGCGCAAGAACTCCATCTTCAAATGACCGCACGAATTAAAAGTCGACGCGATGCGCGTGG
>JBOHHR010000035.1:0-2665 GCA_050725475.1 Gammaproteobacteria bacterium
ACCGGAAGGAGCAAACCATGGCATGTATTCGAAAAAAGAAGCGCGGCGGCAAGTGGATCCTTGACTACCGCGACCAGCAAGGGCGAAGGCACTGGGAAACCGTAAACGGCAACCGCAAGGCAGCCGAGCGCTTGCTTGCACAGCGCATCCAAGAGATAGGCAAGGGTGTCTACCAGGCACCGCACGAGCACATTACCTTCGATGAGCTGGCGGTAAGCTTTCTGCGCCAGTGCGAGGGAACAGTTCGCGATACCACGCTCAAGGACTACACCGGCAATCTACGCCTGCACCTGGCGCCGTACTTCGCGGGCTGGAAAATCCGTTCCATTCGCAGAGCGGATGTTGAATCGCTTCGGGCACGCTTACTCGATAAGTCCGTAGGACCGCGCACCGTCAACAAGGTGCTTGCGCTTCTCGGGCAGGCGTGCCGCTATGCGATCCGGCACGGCTGGCTTGAGACAAACCCCGCCGAGGGTACCAAGCTGCGGGCAGGATCACGCAGAAGTCACGATCTGGTTGAGTCCGCCAGAGATAAACGCGCTGCTGGCGGCTTCTGAGGGACGCTGGCGCATAATCATTCTGGCCGCTGTGCTCACCGGATTACGCGAGGGCGAGCTGCTCGGCTTGAGCTGGGGAGATATCGACTGGAATACCCGTCAGATCTACGTGCGGCGCACGTACAGCGCAGGACGGTTCAATACGCCAAAGACGGCGAGCTCACGGCGTAAGGTAGACATGCCGTCGCAACTGGTGACTGAGCTGAAGCGATGGAAACTCGAATGTCCGCCGGGGGAGCGCGATTTGGTATTCCCAAGTGGTGCGGGCAATCCAGAGAATCACAGCAACCTGCTGCGGCGTGGATTCTACCCGGCGCTGCGGCGGGCTGGGCTACGCAAAATCAGGTTTCATGACCTACGGCACACCTACGCAAGCCTGTTGATTGCGAACGGCGAGAACATAAAACGCATTCAAGAATCCCTTGGACATTCGAGCTGCCAGATCACCCTGGACACTTACTCGCACCTTTTACCGGGTGGCGGGGGTGGCGTTGCAGAACGGCTCGGGGCGCTGGTGTTTGGGAGCAAAACGGGTGCAATCGACGAGGTGGTGCTTAACGAGAATACGCAACCTATTGACTTACCGGTGGTTCGTTGGGGAGGTGACACCCATGACCAAGGGTACCACCATACGAAGCTCTTTTCGGCAACCGATCCATCTCTGTAGGTGGCTAAGCGTGTAGCCTACCACAGCATCATTAACAGTAACCATTTAGTTGGCCGCAGCGGGCAGCGGGGCTCATTGTATGGCCAGATGGAGCGAGGCGAATGATAGTATAATTAGCTCGCTTAAACCCCTTGCCATACCCCTTGCCATCGTCCGCAAAGAGGAGATGGCGGTACAGCGCCGGTTGCGTTATCGAGAATGCTTCCAAGAACAGCGGAAAGACCAAAGGAATAAGGATCATGTCGGTGCTCATCTGCGGCTCCATCGCTTACGACAACATCATGGTCTTCCCCGGCCGGTTCAAAGACCACATCCTACCGGAGAAGATCCATATCCTAAACGTCGCTTTTATGGTGCCGGAGATGCGGCGCGAGTTCGGTGGCTGTGCCGGAAATATCGCCTATAACTTAAAGCTTTTGGGAGGAGAGCCTATCCCCATGGGAACCGCGGGCAAGGACTTCGGCCCCTATGGCGAATGGATGCAGCGCTGCGGTGTTCGGCGCGATTTCATCACCGTCATCGAAGAGGAATTCACCGCCCAAGCCTTCATCACCACCGATCTGGATGATAATCAGATCACGGCTTTTCACCCCGGTGCCATGAATCATTCCCATCGCAATGCGGTGAGCGCCGCCAAGGGCATCGCCCTTGGGATCCTATCACCCGATGGGCGGGAGGGCATGATCCAGCATGCACGCGAATTCGTACAAAGGGGGATCCCCTTTGTCTTCGATCCCGGCCAAGGCATACCCATGTTCGACGGCGAAGACCTCCGGCGCTTCATCGAACAGGCGAGCTGGATCACGGTCAACGACTACGAGTGGCAGTTGATACGCGATCGCACCGGGCTCTCCCAGAGCCAGGTCGCGGAACGTGTTGAGGCTTTGATCATCACCCGCGGCGCCCAGGGCTCCAGCGTCTACACGCGAGGCGCATGCTACCAGATCCCCGCGGCGAAACCCGAAGCAGTCAAAGATCCAACCGGCTGCGGGGACGCCTATCGCGCCGGTCTTCTATACGGTTTGACGAAAAAGCTGGACTGGGAGGAGACCGGCCGCATTGCCTCCCTCATGGGGGCGATCAAGATCGAATGCCACGGCACCCAAAATCACCGCTTTGATCTCGCGGCGTTCGAGGCGCGCTACGTAGAAAACTTTGGCCTTCGATGCCCCAGCGGCATTTTCGAGCCAAATGCGGAATAGCTCGCTGGCCTCCTCACCACGTTCCGGCGTCCCGCGACGTGTCGGCTAAATCAACGGCACGATCAACAGCGCCACGATGTTGATGATTTTGATCAGTGGGTTCACGGCCGGTCCCGCGGTGTCCTTGTACGGATCGCCCACTGTGTCGCCGGTGACCGCCGCTTTGTGCGCGTCCGAGCCTTTGCCGCCGTGGTGGCCGTCTTCGATGTATTTCTTGGCATTGTCCCAGGCACCGCCAC
>JBOHHR010000036.1:0-23472 GCA_050725475.1 Gammaproteobacteria bacterium
ACGACGATCTGGCCGCTACTCGCCTCCCGGGTGGTATGCACCGCCAATAGATCGCCATTTAATATGCCCGCATCACGCATGCTCATCCCCTTCACCCGCAAAAAGTAATGCGCGCGCGGCTGAAACAATCGTGCATCGACGTTGTAATAAGCCTCGATATGCTCCTCGGCCAAAATAGGACTACCGGCGGCAACCCGCCCCACTACAGGCAGGCCTAGCCGCTTTTCTTCACGCAGTCGAATGCCCCGCGATGCTCCGGGGAGTAGCTCTATTGCGTTCTTGCGCTGCAGAGCTCTGAGATGATCCTCCGCTGCATTGGGTGAGCGGAAACCCAGTTTATCGGCGATTTCCGCCCGTGTGGGTGGAAAACCCTCGGTTTCTATGAATTTGCGGATCATCCGCAGGATCTGCGCCTGCCGCTTGGTAAGTTTTTCCATGGGTTACGTCCCTCTTCTGAAGACTCTGGCATTATATACAGGATTGAAGCTAAAGCAAGTCTCGACAAGCATCCTCTTTGCATAAACAAACTGCTAACATCAACACTGTCTATCATTCATCCAGTGCTGCGCTGCAATAATTCAGCGCTCTCCAAGGACGCACGAATTCTGGCTTAGAGAGAGCATGATTTCTTAGCAATTACGCCCACCCAGGGGTGTTATACTGGCACTATGGGTAATGGTGTTCGCTACCCGCCGCAGCAGATCCGGGACGGCTTGCACCGTCGGGTGTTTCACCTTGCTGGCGCCTTAGGCCAGCGTTTTCAGCACGCGTTCTTGCGCTCGTTTTTCGCCCTGAAGTATAAACACGCCGATCCCTGGTCTTTTGATGCAACGCCCTACCAAGCCAAGCATTTTGCCAATACACTGGCGCTCATACCCAAGCGCTCATACCGGCGGACACTGGAAATCGGCTGCGGAGAAGGCACATTCTCGCTGCGGCTATTGCAAGAGCGAGAGATCCTGGAATTTATTGGGCTGGACATATCCCCTCACGCCATACAGCGAGCCACGGCGCGCTGCACCTCATTTCGGCAAGCACGGTTCTGCGTAGAGAATATCTTAAGGGCCCAACCTCGCGGGCCATTCGACCTCATCGTCGTCGCCGAGACCCTGTACTATCTAGGCGATACCGTTTCCTTCCTGGCAGAAACCGTCGCCCGCTTGCTCTATCCGAAAGGGATCCTGGTTCTCGTAGACCCTTGGCCGGACGCTGAAGCGCTGCATGCGCACTTTATACAACACGCTACGCTCACACGTCTGCAACAAACCGTGGACGAAGACCGCTTAAGACCGTTTTGCGTCTCGACCTTGCAGCGAACGTCCTAATCGACTACAGCTACAAGCTCTACTCTGCCGACCGAGTTTTTCCCGTTTACTCCGATCTATTGGCGACAAACGCCGGGCAAAGCTCGCGTTTATTGAACAACGTCCGCAGATTTCACGGCACCGGATCATAACCACCGGGATGCCAAGGATGACAGCGGCATATCCGCTTCACGCCCAGCCAGCCACCACGCCACAGGCCATAACGCTCGATAGCCTGGCGGGCATATTCTGAGCAACTCGGCCAGAAGCGGCAGTGTCTGCCCAGAAGCGGGCTTATCCAGTACTGGTATCCCCGGATCAGCATGCCAATTATCCTTCGGGGGCGCTCGCGCCAGGCCGCCTTTATTCCCATTCCAGCTCCGCGAACGCTCGGGTGACGATGTCTGCGATGTCTGGATCTAGGTCCACATGCCTGCCCTCGTGCACATAGAACCCTGGCGCCACCTCGGTCACCCGAAAAGGCTCCTGATCCGCCGCATGAGCCTCCCCGAGAATCAGCAACAATGCGGCTAGCAACGCTCGGCTCTTCATCTCTTGAGCGCTCACGCCGCCCCGCGATAACCACCTCGACTCTTCAGCAGGCCCGATATGGCGGTGGAAAATAGGAAGCAGCCCCCGGCAAGCACGACAATGGTGGCACCTACCGGCAGATCCGGCTGGTAGGAAAGCATGATGCCTCCGGTGGTAAAAAGCGCACTCAGTAGCGAAGCAACGAACATGATCCCCGTTAAGGAACGCGCATAAGCCGCCGCGATGGTCGGGGGCAGTGACAGCAGCGCGATCACCAAGATCAATCCGACCACTTGAATCAACAGCACGACCGTGAGTGCGACCAGACACAGCAGCAGCATATAGAAAACCTCGGTGTGAATGCCTCGCGCACGGGCGAACTCCTCGTCGAAAGCCACCGCCAGAAACTGCTTATAAAACAACGCAACAGCCCCAAGAATCAACACATCTAGACACGCCATCACGAGCAATTGCTCCCCCGAGACAAACAAGATGTTGCCAAACAAATACGCCATCAGATCCACGTTGTACCCGGGTGTGCGTGCGATGAACAGAACGCCTACGGCCATGCCTACTGTCCAAACGGCGCTGATCAGCGTGTCCTCGTGCTGCTTCGCCCGCAGGCTGATCCAGCCGATCAACAGGGCCGCAATCATAGCCGCCATCACCGCCCCAAGGAGGGGTGGCTTATGGTAAAAGCGGGCGACGCCCATACCGGCCAGCACGGCGTGGGCGATGCCCCCAGCGAGATACCCCAGGCGTTTCACCACCACATAGGTGCCGATCACGCCGCAGCCTACGCTCGCGAGCAACCCTGCGGCTATGGCGTGCTGCAGGAACCGGTGAGTGGTCAAAGCGTCGATAAAATCGAGCATCAGTGCAGGTGTTCGATTAGGCTGACGTGGCCTCGGTACAACCGTTCGATGGCATCACCCGTCAGCTCCGAGGGGTAATGGCAAAAAAGCGTTCGGTTGAGGCACGCCACACGGGTCACATAACCCGAGATAAACCCGATATCGTGTGAGACAACGACAATGGTAAGCCGGCGGTTCAGCCTTTTCAGCAGATCAAAGATATCCTCCTCCATGCGCAGATCAATGTTGGCTGTGGGTTCGTCCAAAACCACGACCTCGGGCTGACTGGCGAGCGCGCGCCCGACCAGCACACGTTGAAGCTGACCACCGGACAGCGTTTCGAGACGCCGCTTTCGGATGGGCAGCAATTCCGTCGCCGCCAGAGCCTGCTCTACGATCCCACGATCTTCGTTGCGATATCCCCCCAGGGGCTGGGTCCTGCCCAGCCGCCCCAGCATCACCGCTTCTTCCACGCAAAGAGGAAAGTCTCGTGCAAAAGTCACATGCTGGGGACAGTAGCCGATAAGTTGCCGGCCTTTAGCCGCCGTCTTGCCCAGGACTGTGATCGTCCCGCTGCTCGGCTTAAGCAAGCCTAACATCAGTTTCAACAAGGTGGTCTTACCTCCCGCGTTCGGCCCGACTACGCCGAGAAACTCTCCGGCGCGGATCTCCAAATTAACCCCTTCCAGCACCGGCGATCCGCCGTAGGAAAAGGTCACCTCCTCGAATGTGATCTGTATCTCGCTCAAGGACTACCCCGCAGTGTCCGCAACCAGTTGCGCCACGCGCCGAATGTTTTGGATGTAGTCTTCGGCTAAGTGATCGATTTCGCGAACCTCAGCCCCGATCTCGCGTGCAATGGTTTCGGCGGGGCGCGTGCTGCCCCATCTCTGCACGAACACGAGGCGCACGCCTTCCGCCCGAGCACGAACCGCAAGCGCCGCAACCGCCTTGGCTCCCGGCTCTTTGCCGTCGCGTTCGATGGGGATCTGCTCCAGCCCATAGGCCGAAGCGAAGTAGCCCCATGAAGGGTGAAACACCAGGAATTTCTTCACCGCCACGTTCTTTAAGATCCCGCGAACTTCGCGATCGAGGTCATCGAGCTCGGTCTCGAAACGCTGGAGGTTATCGGCATAATCAACCGCGTGAGCAGGGTCCAAAGCGGCCAAGGCATCGCGAATTCCCCCGGCGATGGTCTTCACCCGGCCGGGATCGGTCCACACATGGGGATCGACGTCACCCCGCGCAAAGTAAAGCGGCGCGATCCCCTGTGTTAAATCAACGATCCGCATCTTTGGGTTCAGGGCGGTAAAGCGATCCAGCCACACGTCTTCAAAGGCGACGCCGATCTCGAAATACACCTGCGCTTGGGCGAGACTCGCCAACTGCCTAGGTGTCGGCTCGTAAACCTCCTCGCTCTGTCCCTTACCCACCATCACCTGCACCCACACGTGCTCGCCTCCCACCTGTTCGACAAAGTATTTCTGCGGCGGGATGGTCACAAAAACCGATAAGGGCTCGGCGTGCGCGCCCCCAGCGAAGACTAGGCAAGCGAGTGCAAAGAGAGAGGCGAAGCGCATGGACAGAAAGGAAAATCAGTCTGGATGCGCCCTAGATCTCACGCTGGCACCCTGGGACTGGCGACCGCTGCAACCGGAACATAGCCCGGCGATCTCTATGCATTCGTGATCGACTTTAAACCCAAGTTGACGTGCTTTCGCGGCAAGCAACTCGGAGACTTGTGGATCATCGAGCTCTGCGACGCTACCGCAGCCCCTACAGATCAGGAATTGACTCGAGTGCAATTGTTTGGGTTGCCCACAACCGACATAGGCGTTCCGCGACTCGATCCTGTGCACTAGCCCCGTTTCCAACAAAAAGTTCAAGGCTCGATACACCGTGGGCGGCGCCGCGCGGCGATCTTCGCCGCGCAGCCGATCCAGCATGTCATACGCCTTGACCGGTTCGTGGCTGCCCCAAATCAACTCCAGAACTCTCCGCCGGATCGCCGTGAGGCGCATACCCTCGGCGCGGCATTTCGCTTCGGCGGCCGCTAAAGCCTGCTGAACGCAACGCTGGTGTTCATGCTGCGGATCTTGGAACCAGCGCAATACTCGATGTCTCGCCATACCGAAATGTTATAACGTGTTACTGCCCAATACAATCGGCGGTTTTCATCGGTCCCATAGCGAGAAGCAGCACTTGCTCACTGGATTGGAACCGAAGCAAAGGGTCGAACGCCCGAACGCGGTCCATTTTCGATTGACCGGGCCGGAGCTAACGAGATATATTATAACATTACAGTTATTGTGCTTAACAGTTTGGTCAACGCGCTAACAGTGAGGAGAAGAATGCTACGAGCACTACGGATCGGCCTGGGCCTGGCGATGATTTCGGCCTCTAGTGAGAGCGCCGCGGAGCAAACCGGGACTATGGAAGAAGCAGTGATCTCCTTGGAGCCGATCACCGTCACGGCGACACCACTCGAGGCCGAGCAGCAGCACATAGCCCAGCCGGTGGAGGTGCTACGCGCAGAAAAGCTGCGCCGACGGCAAGGCCTTAGCATTGGCGAGACGCTGGCGCGCGAACCCGGGATCAGTGCGAGCGACTTCGGCCAAGGGGCGAGCCGACCCATCATCCGAGGTCTGGGGGGCTCGCGGGTTCGGCTGCTGGAGGGAGGCATCGGCTCCATGGACGTCTCGAATTTAAGCCCGGACCATGCGGTCAGCATAGATCCCTTACAGGCGAGCCAGATCGAGATCCTCAAAGGTCCCGCGACCCTACTCTACGGCAGCGGCGCGGTGGGAGGCATTGTAAACATAGTCACCGATCGGATCCCAACCCGGGTGCCGGATGCACCGAGCGCGGATGGGTATTTCCGCTACGACAGCGCGACCAACGAACGCACGGAGGGAGGCAAGGTGGAAGCCGGTCTCGGCAATTTAGCCTTGCACTCGGACGGGCTCAAACGCCGCACGTCGGACTATGCGATCCCGGGCTTCGGATCCATCGATCCCGGACCTGACGAGCCATCGGCGGAGCTTTTTAACAGTGATGTCGACACCGAAAACGTCGCAGGCGGTGCCTCCTACGTCGGGGATCGCGGTTATCTGGGCTTTTCTGTGGCCGGGTTCGCGAGCAACTATGGCGTCCCTGGAGTCGGTGAGGAAGCGGGCGTGCGTATCGATCTCGATCAACTGCGTTATGACATCGCCGGGGAGCTTGAAAACCCCTTTCCGGGCACGGCGCGCCTGAAACTGCGGCTCGGCCACAACGACTACGAGCATCGGGAGATCGAGCCGAGTGGGGAGGTTGGCACTACGTTTCGAAATGACGAGTACGAGGGCCGTATCGAGCTGCTCCACCAGCCTGTCTGGAACTTTCGCGGCGCCTTGGGAGTACAGGTGCGACACCAAGACTTTACGGCGAGCGGGGAGGAGGCGCTCACGCCGCCCGTAGTAGGTCGTTCCGTAGGCGTATTTCTGTTCGAGGACCGCGACTGGAAGATCTGGCATTTCGAGCTAGGCGCGCGGTACGAAAACGTAAACTACGATGCCGAGGAAGGCAGCCCGGACGCAGACCACGACATCTACAGCCTCTCGGGGGGCGCGCTGTTGAGCTTTGCTAGAAGCTATTCCGCGGGATTGTCCTTGACCCGGGCGCAGCGGGCGCCGAGCATCGAAGAGCTCTATAACGATGGCCCACATCTCGCTACCGGCACCTTCGAGCGCGGCAACCCGGCGCTCGATCCGGAAACGGCCAACAATCTGGACCTGACCCTGCGCAAGAAAGAAGGGCGCTGGACTTGGCGGTTGACGGCCTTTGTGGACTTGATCGAGGATTTCATCTTCGCAGATTCCATAGATGAAGACGGCGACGGCTTAGCCGATCGCGCGGATGAGGAAGGAGCGCTCATCGCCGGTGGAGAGCTGCTGCGGCTCAACTTCGTGCAGGACGACGCTTTGTTTTACGGGGCCGAATTCGAGTCCATCTTTCAACTGGTCAAAAACCCTGCTTTTGGTGATCTCGATGCACGACTCTTCACTGATTACGTGCGCGGGAAGCTCACGAACGGCGACAACCTGCCACGCATCACCCCACTGCGCTTCGGTGGAAGTCTCGACTATCGCCTCGGAGCCTGGCGTGGAGACTTCGAGATCATGCGGGTGGCCGACCAGGAGGACAACGCCCCCTTTGAAACCGAGACCGACGGTTACACCCTGGTCGAGCTCGGTGTGAGCTACACCTTGGGCACCAAGCCCGCAGATCTCATCCTCGCGCTGCGCGGCACCAACCTACTCGATGAGGAGGCGAGAAGACATACTTCTTTTCTAAAAGATATAGCCCCCTTGCCGGGCCGCAGCGCAACGCTGACCCTTCGAGCGACGTTTTAGCGTTCGTTTTCGGCGCGTTGATCGTCGTTCCGTTCTCAGGGTGGGTGGCTTCGTTGCTTGGGATCCCAGCGGCTCTTTTCTGGGATCACATGAGCATCGGCATCGTATTGGGCGGCGCCTTAATCCGCTTCGGCTGCGTTTGCAACGAATGTTGCGGCGGCAAGGAAAGCCAGGGCGGGTTGCGCTCCGCAAGCACGATACACAGGGCATTTACAAGCGCCGTATACCCGTCCAAGGGCTCGAGATCGGATGGTGGCTCCTCGCCGGTGTTGGGCTTTTCTGGCTGTGGCCAGCGCGCTTTCCTCCCGGGAGTTATGCCTTGAGTGTTCTGACTTGGTATGGTTAGGGCCCTTCTGGTGGAACCCCTGCGCGAGGCGCCGGATCGGGTGTATGGCCGCGTGCGGGTGAATCAGGTGGTGGCGGCGCTGCTGGCGATCGTTGCTGGCGGCGGGCTGCTCCTGCTGATGATGGAGAACGCCTAATGAATGATCCTTTTCCCAGTCACTGCTTGGCGCGGTGATTGTTATCGAGTTTGCTGGGATCTCCCAGGGTTAGTTGCCCTTGCGATAGACCCCACGGTGATCACCGACTTCGACCACCTCTACGAGCCGTGCCGCGTCATCTATAGCGTACACCACACGGTAGTTGCCTTGGCGAACACGATACCGACTCTCCGAACCTGCAAGCTTCTCACAGCCCAGGGGGCGAGGTTCCCCCGAGAGCGCCGCAATTCGAGCAATGATGCGTCGGCGATCTCTTTTGGAGCCAATAGCATCAATCTCCTTCGCGGCCGACGGCTTGATAAGCAGCCTATATTCGGCCACGCTGCCTCAAATCTTGTACGAAGGACTCGAAGGAAATGCTGCGCTCGCCTTTGCCCTCCTCGAAAGCCGAGAGGTCTTCAGCGTCTTCCGCTAAAACGACTTTGACCGCCTCGTTAACCATTTCGGAAATGGAGCGATGGGAAGCGGCGGCTTTCAGTCGAAGAGCCTGATGGACGTCGGCATCAAAATAAACGGTGGCACGCTTTTGAGGTTCCATGTGCTCAGATTAACGTCGAGACGTTAGAACGTCAAGTCATCGCTCCCCACTGAGTGTAATACTCATCTTCTTTCTCAGCTCTCGCACGGCGACCGCTGGTGGGGGAGGCGAGCCTCCCCGGACTTGGCCATTCATCGACCCAGGTCCCAGTTTGTCTACGGGCTGCTCAAAGCGAAGAAAATGTTGCATCGCAACTAGTGCTGGTATAGTGTTGCAAGCAGGTTCTTCGGGATAAAAGAAGTGAACGAGGCCCTTGGGTAGAAACCAGCGGATCCGCCCAGGGGAACGGCGTGAATTTCCTTTTTTTGGGGAGGGTGAAGAGTGTGTCAACCCTCGTCATTGAACCCAGCCCAATCCCTGCGTTGCACAGACTGTAATAACTCTAGAGGAGGGTAAAATGTCCGAGAAGGTAGTAATCGTCGCCGCCGGTCGCACGGCGGTCGGCAATTTTGGTGGGACCCTGTCCAGCATCCCGGCCCATAGCCTGGGCGCTAAAGTCATGGCCGCGCTGTTGAAGAAAACGGGTATCAAGCCCGAGCAAGTGGACGAGGTAATCCTCGGTCAGGTATTGACCGCCGGTTGCGGGCAGAATCCTGCCCGACAGGCCGCTATCGAGGCCGGGATCCCGCCCACCGTGCCCGCCATGACCATCAACAAGGTCTGTGGCAGTGGCCTTAAAGCGGTGAATCTCGCCGCCCAAGCGATCCAATGCGGGGATGCCGAACTGGTGGTGGCGGGCGGTCAGGAAAGCATGAGCCTGGCGCCCCATGTGCTCCCAAAATCCCGACTCGGCATGAAAATGGGGGATTGGGCCCTGTCGGATTCCATGATCGTAGATGGGCTGTGGGATGCCTTCAACAACTATCACATGGGGGTGACGGCCGAGAACATTGTCAAGCAGTACACGATCGCCCGCGAAGAACAGGATCAATTCGCCGCCGCGACCCAGCAGAAGACCGAGGCAGCTCAGAAAGCGGGGCGATTCAAAGAGGAGATCATTCCCATCGAGATCCCGCAAAAAAAGGGCGACCCCATCATGTTTGACAGCGATGAATTTCCGCGCCCAGGGGTCACCGCAGAAGGACTGGCGAAATTGCGTCCGGCTTTCGACAAGGACGGCACGGTGACGGCCGCCAATGCCTCGGGGCTCAACGATGGGGCGGCCGCGGTGATCGTCACCTCCGAGAGCAAAGCCCGTGCCTTAGGCCTCGAGCCTATGGCGTGGATCGCCGCCTATGCCAGCTCGGGTGTCGATCCGGCGATCATGGGCACCGGTCCTGTCCCGGCCTCGAAGAAATGCCTGAAAAAGGCCGGGTGGAGCGTGGATGAACTCGACCTCATCGAAGCCAATGAGGCCTTTGCCGCCCAGGCGATCTCGGTCAACCGCGAGCTCGGCTGGGATACCGGCAAGGTCAATGTCAACGGCGGCGCCATCGCGCTGGGGCACCCCATCGGCGCATCGGGGGCTCGGGTTTTAGTCACCCTGCTCTACGAGCTGAAACGGCGCGATGGACACAAGGGCTTAGCCACGCTCTGCATAGGGGGCGGCCAAGGCGTGGCATTAGCCGTACAACGATAAGCTTGAGGAAAAGAAATGAAAACATCCCTAGAAGGGCGGGTCGCCTTGGTCACGGGCGGCACCGGTGGGATCGGTGCCGCCATCTGCTTACAGCTCGCCGCCTCTGGCGCCAAGGTTGCGACTAATTATCGCGACGAAGAAAAAGCCCAGAAGTGGCTGGCCGAAACCAAAGCCAAGGGCTATGACTTCACGATCTACCGCGTCGATGTGACCGACTTCGATGCCTGCCAGCGGATGGTGGAGAGCATAGAAAAGGATCTCGGCCCTGTCGACATCCTGGTCAGCAATGCCGGTGTCACCAAAGACGTCACCCTGCGTAAGATGAGCAAAGAGCAATGGGATACGGTGTTGCGGATCAACCTGGACAGCGTCTTTAACGTCACTCGCCAGGTGGTGCAAGGCATGATGGACCGCGGTTATGGCCGTATCGTCAATATCTCCTCCATCAATGGCCAGAAAGGGCAAGTCGGCCAGAGCAACTACGCCGCTTCAAAAGCGGGGATGCACGGCTTTACCATGAGCTTGGCGCAAGAGGTGGCGAGAAAAGGGGTGACGGTGAATACGGTCTCACCCGGTTATATCGCGACCGACATGGTGATGGCCGTGTCCGAAGAGATCCGCAATCAGATCATCGGCCAAATCCCGGTCGGGCGGCTCGGAACACCCGAGGAGGTGGCCTATCTGGTGGACTTTCTTGTTTCCGATCAGGCCGCCTTTATCACCGGCGCGGACTTCGCTCAAAACGGTGGGCAACACATGATGTAATGATGGCGCCACCGCGTAGGCCTGTGGCTATTAGCACATGACATTTGAATGCGCCACCCGCGGCCTAGACAACGGCTAATGCGGACGCTTCAGGTGTGTCTTCCCAGCGCTTGCCGGCCTTGATCTTTAACGACGCAGTACTTGAACTCCGGGATCTTGCCATAAGGATCGAGCGCTTCGTTGGTCAAGAGGTTGGCGGCGGCTTCGACGAAGGTAAGCGGCATCATCACGTGCCGGCCTGCGGGTATTGCCGCGTTTGGTGATACCCAGGAGCCGCTGTTTCCCACCGCTCGTATTGGTCCCCCGGACTGCGCGAAGACCACCACCGGTTCGTATTTCGTTACCATGGCCTTCGCTCTTCGGTCGGCAGCTGACTGGAAAACAGGCCGAAGGCAATCCGCAATTTGCGCTGCCCACCGCCGCCGGAGAAGGTGCCGATACCGTAACCGACAGAAAAGGGAAAGAGCGAAGCGATTTGCTGCTCGCCGTCTGCCGTCACGATGCCAACGAAGTAGCCGGGTTTGTCAAAATTGTGATCGCGGTCCGTCATCACTGGGGGATCGAGAATTCACTACACTGGGCCTTGGATGTCACGCTGCGAGAAGACGAATGCCGGATCCGACGCCGAGAAGCCGCGGAGAATCTTTGCACCCTGCGGCATTTCGCCCTCAACCTCCTCAAACAAGAAAAAACACTTAAGAAAGGCATCAAACAAAAACGGCTCAAAGCCGGTTGGGACGACAACTACCGTGCTAAGGTACTGTTCGGGTAGTAACTTTTAATGCTCTTACCCTGTCGACACTCTTGAGTGACGACAGGATCATGATCATGGCGCCAAGGATGATGGTCATAAAGCCGATGATTTTGGCTAAAGGGAATGATTCTCCAAAAACAAAATACCCGCTTATCATGTTCATCATCCGCTGGGTGGCGGCGATCAGAGGAACGGTCACGGAGACATGGCCGCGGGAGAACGCCAGTTGTAGCGAAACAAAACCTACCGCACTGAACAAGGCCAAGACGAAAAAAGGCCACGCCGTGATAAAAGCGACGACACTATCGAGGGAGGTGACGGAAAAGCTCCCGATCTCGCTCACCACAAGATTGGTGGTAGTCTTAAGATAGGTTTCCACGCTGCCGAAACAGATCCCGGCACAGAGGGCGAACAAGATTTCGTAGTTAAGGTTCTTGCTTTGAATGCTTCTGCTACCGAGCACCAATAGCCCCACGGCCGAGGCTATCGCGAACCAGGTGGTCCATTTCAGCGCGGCCATATCCGTCAGTCCCCCGGTAACCGCGTTCTTTACTAATAGGATAGTCGCGGTACCGAGAGTCACCACGATAACCCCGAGCCATTGAGGGCAAGTCAAGTTCTCTTTTAAGAACACATATCCGAGCAGCAGGGTAAAGATGTAGGCGAAGTTCAAAATTGGGTAGACAATCGAGATATCGATGCCCGACTGGATCTGTACGACCAAGATATTCGCAATGACACCGAGAAAAATCCCGAGCAGCCAGGTCCTATTGCTGAGCACCGCGACGATCTTTTGGAGCGTGGACAGCGCACGCCGATCCCCGCTGTGCTGCAAAGCGTACTTACACAACACGGCGCTTGCCCCGTGCAGAAAGCTGCAGAACAGGGTCAGCAAGACATAGGCCTGCACCATTAATTCTTCTCCTCGGGGGAATGCCTTTCCGCGCGCTCAGTTCGAGCCTCCCCGCTTCTTATCGGGCGGAGAGCTTGCTCTGAACTCTACCCCGGCAAAACATGCTTGGGCCATTGCGGAACTGAGCCACCGCCTACGCCAACGCTTTGCTCGCCACACTCAGATCCCACAGCGCCGGGGAATGGTAGAGGCGCGACAACAAAAGCTCGCGTTCCAGTTCCATCTCCCGCGGCAGGTGGTCGCCGAAGCGGGTGAACAGCTCTTCTTGGTCGTTGGCCTCATGGCGCGCCGCTTCGCGATCGAGGTTCATGATCTGGTAGAACTTCTCTTGCGGGAACTCCAATCCCTTCCAGGTCAGCGCCTCGTACGTCGGTACCCACCCCAGCGGGCTCTCGACAGCAGGGGCGCGCCCACGGCAGCGCTCCACGATCCATTGCAGCGCCCGCATGTTTTCCCCGAAGCCCGGCCACAGGAACTTGCCGTTGCCGTCCTTGCGGAACCAGTTGACCCGGAAGACCTGCGGCGGCGTGGCCGCCCGTTCACGCCCTATCTTCAGCCAATGCTTCCAGTAGTCCGCCATGTTGTAGCCGCAGAAGGGCAGCATGGCCATGGGGTCCCGGCGCATCGCCGCCTGCCCCACCGCCGCCGCGGTCGCCTCCGAGCCCATGGTGGCCGCGAGGTAGACCCCGTGCTCCCAATTGTACGATTGAAACACCAAGGGGAAATTCTTGCTTACCCGCCCCCCGAAGACGAAGGCGCTGATCGGCACCCCCTTGGGGTCTTCCCAATTGGGGTCGATGGAGGGGCATTGACCGGCGGGGGCGGTAAACCGCGCATTGGGATGCGCCGCGGGGGTGCCTGTTCCCGGGGTCCAGTCGTTACCCTTCCAATCGATGAGGTGCGCCGGCGGCTCCGCGCTCATGCCCTCCCACCAAACATCCCCGTCGTCGGTAAGCGCGACATTGGTGAAGATACAGTTCTCCTTGAGGGTCAACATGGCATTGGGGTTGGACTCCATGGAAGTACCGGGCAATACCCCAAAGTAGCCCGCCTCCGGATTGATGGCGTAGAATCGACCGTCTTCCCCCGGTTTGATCCAGGCGATGTCATCGCCTATGGTGGTCACCTTCCAGCCATCGAAGCCCTTAGGCGGGATCAGCATCGCGAAGTTGGTCTTGCCGCAGGCGCTGGGAAAGGCCGCTGTGACGTAGGTCTTATCCCCTTTGGGCGATTGCACCCCTAAGATCAACATGTGCTCGGCCAGCCAGCCCTCATCGCGCGCCATCACCGAGGCGATGCGCAGGGCAAAGCACTTTTTGCCGAGCAGCGCATTGCCGCCGTAACCGCTGCCATAAGACCAAATCTCGCGGGTCTCGGGGAAATGGCAGATGTATTTGGTATCATTGCACGGCCAGGGCACATCGTCTTGATGCGGCTCCAGCGGCGCCCCAACCGAATGCACACAGGGGACGAACTCCCCCTCCGGCCCCAGCACCTCCAGTGCCGCTTGACCCATGCGGGTCATGATCCGCTGATTGACCGCCACGTAGGGTGAATCGCTGAGCTGAACGCCGATGTGCGCGATATGCGAGCCCAAAGGCCCCATACTGAACGGCACCACATACATCGTGCGCCCGCGCATGCAGCCCGCAAACAGACCCTTCAGCTTTGCTCGCATCTCTGCAGGGGCCATCCAGTTGTTGGTGGGGCCGGCCTGCTCTTGTTTCTCGCTGCAGATGAAGGTGCGGTCTTCCACCCGCGCCACATCGCTCGGATTGGAGCGCGCGAGATAGCTGTTGGGGCGCTTTTCCGGGTTCAGCCGAATGAACGTTCCGCTCTGCACCAGTTCCTCACAAAGCCGCTGGTACTCCTGTTGCGAGCCGTCGCACCAATAGATCCGCTCGGGCTGGCACAGGGTCGCCATTTCGTCGACCCAGCTCAGCAGTCGCTTGTTCTTCGTCTTCGTGTTACCGTCGTGGGTGGTAGTCATGATGATGCCTCTTGTTCCGTTCGTTTGAAGTAGCTGGTTATTGATTTTGGATTTTAA
The DNA here is from genome assembly GCA_050725475.1 of Gammaproteobacteria bacterium. Taxonomy (GTDB): domain Bacteria; phylum Pseudomonadota; class Gammaproteobacteria; order JBOHHR01; family JBOHHR01; genus JBOHHR01. Next base: position 14,183 of record JBOHHR010000036.1, read on the forward strand.
CCCGATTTGCTTAGCGGCGGCCATGCCCCCTATGCTTTGATCTCTCACGCGTGGTCCGTTTGAGATCGTCAGCTCTCCGGCGAAACCCCTACCCACGCTAGCGACGCCCTGGATACGGGGCGTGCGCTTCAGCGGAGCTTACTTTGCTCGGCAAGATAGAGCCAGGTATCAAGCACGGTGTCGGGGTTTAGGGAAATGCTTCCCACCCCTTCCGCAACCAGCCACTGAGCAAAGTCCGGGTGATCCGAGGGACCTTGCCCGCACAGGCCGATATATTTTCCCCTGGACTTACAGGCTTGTATCGCCAGGCGTATCAGCGCCTTTACGGCGGGATCGCGTTCGTCGAAGCGAGCGGCGATGAGCGCCGAGTCCCGGTCGAGTCCCAGGGTCAACTGGGTAAGGTCATTGGAGCCTATCGAAAAACCGTCGAAAAACCGCAGAAAATCGTTCGCGAGCAGGGCGTTGCCGGGAAGCTCGCACATCATAATCAGGCGCAAGGCTCGCTGTCCCCGTTTCAGGCCGTTTTGCTCCAGAAGTTGGGTCACCGCTTCGGCTTCCTGCACCGTCCGAACGAAAGGTATCATGACCTCGACGTTGGTAAACCCAAGTTCCTCCCGCACTTTGCACAACGCACGGCATTCGAGCTCAAAGCACTCCCGAAACGCCGGGGCGAGATAGCGCGCGGCACCTCGGAATCCGAGCATGGGGTTTTCTTCCCGCGGCTCGAACTGCTCGCCACCAAGGAGATTGGCGTATTCATTGGATTTGAAGTCCGATAAGCGCACGATGACGGGTTTAGGGGCAAAGGCAGCGGCCAGGGTCGCGATGCCCTCGGCCAGTTTGTCCAGATAGAAGTTGAGGGGGTCGGGATAGCCCGCGCTTCGTTCGCAGATCTGCGCTTGCAGTGTTTCCGGCATGCTTTTGAATGCCAGCACGGCCCGCGGATGGATGCCGATCAAGCGGTTGATGATGAATTCCACACGGGCGAGGCCAACACCATGGTTGGGTAAAGAGGCGAACGCAAAGGCGCGATCGGGGTTACCCACGTTCATCATGATTTTCACCGGGATCTCTGGCATGGAATCGAGCGTCATTCGCTGCAGGTCGAAGGGAAGGGTCCCGGTGTATACGTAGCCGGTGTCTCCTTCGGCGCACGAGACGGTAACCTCCTGACCGTCTTGAATCACACTCGTCGCCTGTTGAGCGCCGACTACCGCCGGGATCCCGAGCTCCCGGGCAATAATGGCCGCATGACAGGTGCGTCCGCCGCGATTGGTCACGATGGCGGCCGCCCGTTTCATCACCGGCTCCCAATCCGGATCCGTCATATCGGCCACTAGCACTTCACCGTCTTGCAGTCGGTCCATTTGCTCAAGATCTAAGATCACCCGCGCGCGACCGGCGCCAACGCGCTCGCCCACGCTGCGTCCGGCGACTAAAACAGCAGAACGCGCCCGCAGGTGAAATCGCTCGATGAACTGTTCTTGGCTTTTGACGGTCTCCGGCCGGGCCTGCAGGATGTATATCTGGCCGTTTAGGCCGTCTTTCCCCCACTCGATGTCCATAGGTCTACCGTAGTGATCTTCTATGGTTAGGGCGTGCCGGGCCAATGTTTCCAGTTCCGGATCGGTCAGACAAAAGCGCCGGCGCTCCGCTTCCGGCACTGCGACGGTTTGGGTTGGCGGGTCATCGCCCAATATCATCTTGGTGGCTTTGGCGCCCAAGGTACGCCGCAGGACCGCTTTTTTCCCCGCTCGCAAGTTCGGCTTGTAGACGTAGAACTCATCCGGGTTAACCGCTCCCTGCACGATCGCCTCGCCCAAACCATAGGATGCGGTAATGAAAACGACATCGCGGAACCCTGACTCTGTATCCAAGGTGAACAGGACCCCGCTGGCGCCGATGTCGCTGCGAACCATTTGCTGGATTCCAGCGGACATGGCGATGCGATGAGCGTCGTAGCCCCGGTGGACGCGGTAGGCGATCGCGCGATCGTTAAACAGGGACACGAATACCTTTTTTACCGCAGCGAGAACTCTTTCCAGGCCTCGAACGTTGAGATAGGTCTCTTGCTGGCCGGCAAAAGAAGCTTGGGGAAGGTCCTCGGCAGTAGCCGAGGAGCGCACCGCAACCGCGATCTCCCCATTGAACGCGCGCTCCATTTCTCGGTACGCTACCGTAATGGGCGCGCACACGGCCGGTGTCAGCGACGCCGCCATCAACCAACGCCTTATTTTCTCGCCAGACTCGGTTAAGGCCATCACATTGTTCACGTCCAGCGCATTTAAGGTGGCGTTGATCCGGTCTTCCAAGCCATTCTGGGCGACGAACTCGCGGTACGCTCGAACGGTCGTGGCGAAACCTCTCGGTACCGCGATCCCTGCTTTGGCAAGCTTAGCTATCATCTCCCCAAGGGAGGCGTTTTTCCCGCCGACGCGGCCCGCGTCGCTTAGGCTCAGTTCCTCGTACCAAGCGATGTATTCCTGCACGGTCAACTCCTGATGTTTGCTAAAGGGACGAAACGCTCTGTGTTCTTTATCTCGGACAGCACCGGCGTCACCGCCGAGACCTTGGGGCACGCCCTGCTAACCCAGTTCGAGGGCTTGGAATACCAAGGGACCACGCTTCCATTCACGGACAATGTGGCGAAAATCGAGGCGGCCGTGGCACAGATCAACCGGGCTGCTGCTGAATGCGAACAACGGCCGATCGTTTTCGCCACCCTCGCCGAGCCGATGCTGTACGAGATATTGACACGAAGTAACGCGTTCGTGCTGGATGTCTTCAATGTATTCCTCGCTCCGCTGGAGGCCGAGCTTAGCCGCCGTTCCAGCCACGCTTCCGGCCGTTCGCATGCCATGGCCAGCAAGACGGATTACGACAGCCGGATCGCAGCTATCAATTTTGCAATGCAGCATGATGATGGGGCAAGCAGCCACCGTTATCAAGACGCCGACCTCATTCTGATCGGTGTTTCCCGCACCGGAAAAACGCCAACCTGTCTTTACCTGGCGCTACAATTCGGCGTCCATGCCGCCAACTATCCGCTCACCGTGAAAGACTTGGGAAAGCTCTCTCTTCCCGTCTTTCTGAAACCGGTTAAGGACCGCATTTTTGGCCTAACTATCGACCCGCAACGCTTGCATCAGATCCGCACCAAGCGTTTACCCGGCAGCCAGTACGCTTCCCTAACGCAATGCCGGAAAGAAGTGCAAGGGGCGGAACGACTTTTCGCCGAGCAAACAATACCTCACTTGAGCACCACCACGACCTCCATCGAAGAAATCGGATCCCGCATCCTTCAAGCCTTGGGGATCACGAGGCGTTCGTTTTAATCCAGTCTGGCTAAGCGCTTAGGCCTACGAACGACGGCTCGCCAACAAAGGGTTGACAAGCAGGCCCTACCTAGGTAGATTGCTGCATCGCAGCATACATTTGCACCCTAGCTCGCCGGCTCCGAGAAGGCGATTGTTCCGATCGCTGGCACTCCGGGCTAACCTAACGTGGGAGGGCAAGGCATGAAAAATAATAGACGATCCAAATGGCTGTCACCTATTTTGGCGCCCTTGCTTATCCTAACTGGGTGTGGGATGGCCGTGCACCCAGGGAAACTTCCGCTGCGAACCCCAGTCGATACTCAGGTAGACTTTGGCGCGCCTAGTTTGTACCGGACTGCCCATTCTGTGAACCCTAAGCGATACGGAATCTCGAAGTCAGGCCGTCCCTTTTTGCAACGGGGGGTTGCCTCTTGGTATGGCAGACCCTTTCATCGCGGGAAAACGGCGAGCGGAGAAATCTATGACATGTACGAAATGACAGCCGCTCACCGGGTTTTGCCACTGAGATCCTATGCGGAAGTTACCAATTTGCGGAACGGCCACAAGGTGTTGGTAAGGGTCGATGACCGAGGGCCATTCCATCCCGATCGGGTTATCGACCTTTCTTATGCCGCCGCCCTCGAGTTAGGGATCGTGGCCAAGGGTACGTGTCTCGTTGAGGTACGTGCGATAGGGAACCGATATCGAGAAAAGAGAGTGCAACCATCATGGTTACGTAGGGGATAGTTACTGCGTCACGCGGGACCGGCCTAAAATCAGGGTGCACTTTGAGGTGCAAGCAAGCGTGAACATAAACAATATGACCTTCCTAACCACTGGTGGCGGAAGGTTTTTTAATGGATCCAGAACATGGTTTTCGTTAAAGGCGGCACGTGTAAGATCTTGAAAACAACTACGAGGAGCTTTTCTATGAAAAACATTAAGCTGAACTGTACGATGGTAACGGCCCTTTTCGGCCTGTATTGCATGCAAGCGCTGGCCGAAGATCTAGTCGTGAAGGCAGCGGCGACGAAATACGAACCGGTGGTGGTCTTCGCCCAGCCCGGAGATACCGTGACCTGGACCAATATGGCCGGTCACGACAGCGTCTCGCTCTCCGGCATGATCCCCGAAGGGGCCGAGGCGTGGCAGTCGAAGATGGGCGAGAACTTCACCGTAACCCTGCAAAAAGAGGGCGCCTATGTGTACAAGTGCTCCCCTCATGTGTCCCTCGGCATGTTGGGCGCCATCGTGGTGGGCGCTACCCCACCGGCCAATCTGTCGGCTATCGACGAAGCATTGAAAACCACCAAAGAGCCCAAGGGCATGGTCAAACGCGTGGTGAAGCAATTGAAGCAAGCCTTGGCGGCTAAGTAAACGGTCCTGGGGACTCAGTCTATCTAAGACGCAAACAGGCGATACGGCGACCATGGCCTTATCGCCTGTTGAAGATTTCAGCGCGCGTCGCCCCCGAAAGGCGCTTGCGTTCGTGCGGCGGTCGCAAACCGCTCTTGGGTTCTCCAAGGATGTTCTGTCAACCGGAAAGGCCGATGACTACCGATGACTTCAGCCCCGGCCTTTGCCCGATTCTTCCCGTGCTAACGTGTCCGTCCCTTGGGCCTTACGAAGTGTGCTTTATTGCTTCGGTTTGTTCTCCTCCTCGGGGTTACCCATCATCCATTTCCAGCCAAAATAGATGATGCCCGCCACGACGATCATGAACACGATCCCCTGCCAGGTCCGCAACTGCTCCACAAGTTCCAGCATTCCGCCCATAATAGCTCAACCTCCATCAGGTTTGTTTTATCGTTAACGCGCATCGCGCCTTTCACTTAGTCACCAAGGTGACTGGGTATCAGGCGACGACCCTCGGCTCCCGAACGCCGTCGACCCTGAATTACGCGGAAGGCATGAACTGACACCTCCGCGCCTCAATTCCCCTTCGCCAACACCGCGGCCACCGTATTCCCAAACTCCGCCGGGTTCGGTACCACCGTCACCCCGCATTCTTGTAAGATTTCCACCTTCTCCGCCGCACTCTCGCCAAAGGCGGAGATGATCGCGCCCGCATGCCCCATGCGCCGCCCCTTGGGCGCGCTCAGCCCGGCAATGTACCCAATCAGGGGCTTGCCCATGTTCTCCTTGTAGAAGTGCGCCGCCTCGGCCTCCTGCGGCCCTCCGATTTCCCCGATCATCACCACCGCCCGGGTTTCGGGGTCTTGTTCAAACAGCTCCAGGATGTCCCGAAATGAGCTCCCGTTGATGGGGTCTCCCCCTATCCCCACACTGGTGGTCACCCCAATGCCCATGGCCTTCATCTGCGAGGCCGCCTCATAGCCCAAGGTGCCCGAACGCCCCACGATACCGACCGATCCCTTCATGTAGATATGCCCCGGCATGATCCCCATCATCGCCCGCCCCGGGCTGATGGTGCCGGCACAGTTCGGCCCCGTGAGGCGCATCCGCCGCTCCATCTTGTAACGGCGCATGTAACGCTTGACCCGGATCATGTCATGCGACGGAATACCATCCGTAATGGCCACACAGTACTGGATCCCAGCATCGGCCGCCTCCATGATCCCATCGCCGGCAAAAGGCGCCGGCACAAAAATGATGCTCGCCACCGCCCCGGTCTTCGCTACCGCTTCTTTCACGGTGTTGAACACCGGCTTGCCCAGGTGCGTCGTGCCCCCCTTGCCGGGAGTCACCCCACCCACCACGTGGGTGCCGTACTCCATCATCTCTTGGGCATGAAAGCTTCCAATCTGCCCCGTGAACCCTTGCACGATAACCGCCGTCTTTTCGTCTAATAGTATTGCCATCGCTTTGGTCTCGCTGTTCTTATCGGCTCGCCACCTGCTTCCACGCCGCCACCGCTTTCTCCGCCGCTTCGGCCAGGGTATCGGCCATGATGAAGGGCAGCCCGCTGCCCTTTAGGATCTCCCGCCCCTCTTCCACGTGGGTCCCCGAGAGCCGCACCACTAAGGGGATTTGGGGCTTCAGCTTCTGCACCGCCTGCACGACCCCCTCGGCCACCCAATCACAGCGGTTGATCCCCGCGAAGATGTTCACCAGCATCGCTTGCACCCGCTCATCGGACATCACCAGCCGAAACGCTTTGGCCACCCGCTCGGGCGAGGCCCCGCCGCCGATGTCGAGAAAGTTCGCGGGCTCGCCGCCTGCGTGCTGGATCATGTCCATGGTCGCCATCGCCAACCCCGCCCCGTTGATGATGCAGCCGATGTTGCCCTCCAGACCGACATAGCTCAAGCCTCGATCGGAGGCCTGCATCTCGCGCGGATCTTCTTGGGATTTATCCCGTAACTCGGCGATGTGGGGACGGCGAAACAGCGCATTGTCATCAAACGACATCTTGGCATCTAAGGCCAGCAGCCGCCCGTCTTTGGTCACCACCAAGGGATTGATCTCCACCATGGTGCCGTCTAAATCCCGCATCGCCCGGTAGGCCCCCATCACCGTGGTCACCGCTTGGCTCACTAACGCAGCGGGTAGCCCCAAACCAAAGGCAAGCTCCCGCGCCTGAAATTCTTGCATCCCCACCGCCGGCTCTACCGCTACCCGCAGGATGGACTGCGGCCGCTCGACCGCGATCTCTTCGATCTCCATCCCCCCCTCGGCCGAGGCCACTACCGCCACCCGCTCCGCCGCCCGGTCCAGCACAAAACCCAGATAGATTTCCCGCTCAATCTCGGTCGCCGCTTCAATGTACAACCGGTGCACCACCTTGCCTTGGGCACCGGTCTGGCGCGTGACCAGCCGCTTGCCCAGCAAATCTTCCGCCCCATCCCAGATCTCTTTGTCCGAACCACAGACCTTGATACCCCCCGCCTTGCCACGGGCACCGGAATGGATCTGCGCTTTCACCACCCAGCGCTCTCCTCCAATCTCCTTCGCACGGTACACCGCCTGCTCGGGACTGTACGCCAACCCCCCAGGCGGCACACTCACCCCAAAACTCGCTAGCAGTTCTTTCGCTTGGTATTCGTGGATTTCCATCGCTACACTCCTCTAGCCTTATTTTCGTTTCGGTCGCCGAGTGCACCCGCCATCGTTAAACGCCCTCGTCGCGATCGGCAACTTTCACACCCACTCAAGGATCCCGCCTGCACCCGCGCTTGAAAAATAAAAATACAGAGACAACGGCTATTCAGCTCTGAGCAATGCTAAGGATGGCCGATGACCTTCAGAGCTTCCTTAATCGTTGGGGGTTATTATATCCTTTTCGCTCAGTATGAGCGCAAGACCGGCTGGCGCGAAATTAAGTGCTCTGTCTACCTTGCTGTATGCATGATTTTTATCCATCTGCACGCCACCGCACACAAGCTAGATCCTCATCCACCGCAGTAAGTGGCACGTAGAATGAAAAGATTTCTCCCGCTTCTCGTTAAGCGCTTTGACCGACTGATCAGCAAACCCAGGTGGCGCCGATTTGACTCGCTGGTGTGCGAGCTTTCCGCTCGCCGCGATGATTTCTTTTTTATTCAGATCGGAGCAAATGACGGCAGGCGCCACGATCCAATTTTTCCCTACATCACGCAATACGGCTGGCGAGGGATACTGGTCGAACCGGTACCGAGTTATTTTGCCCGCCTAAAACACAATTACCGAACATTCCCGCAGCTGATCTTCGAGAATATCGCCATATCCGATGCCGACGGCGAACGGGACTTCTATCGCGTGCAAGAAGGACAAGACCATCTGCCCGATTGGTGCCAGGGGATCGGAACCCTTTACCCGCAGGTATTGCTCAAAAACCGATGGATCATTCCTGGCATTCAAGATTATGTAATAACAGAGCGGGTAAAATGCTTATCCTTTAACTCCTTGCTTGAAAAGCATGAAGTGCGGAAGATAGAGCTATTGTTGGTCGATGCCGAAGGCTACGACTACGAAATCATTAAACAAGTGGATTTCAAACGCCTGCCACCCGCGATTGTTTGTTACGAGCACAAGCACCTAACCCGTGCCCACCGCTTGGCCTGCGAGCGCTTGCTAACCACCCATGGATACGTCGTCGCTCATCGCTTGGGAAATACCCTAGCCTACCTCGTTGATTCACAAAACCGCTGAGTTGTTCACTGCACAAGGCGCAGGGCGGGTAATTCAGTGCTTCATCGACAAAGGCAACTGACCTATAATAGGTGCCGTCTCGATTTGGCGCCCTCCTTGGGCGCGTCGCCATTGTCACTATAAAAAAGGGCAGGTGAATGTTGCGTTCCACCAAAATCGCAATCGGCGCCATCATCGTTTGGATCGGCTCTACTGTTATCGCCGCTGTCATCGGGCCACCCGACTACGGGCTACCGGAAGAAGAGCAGCGCCAAATTAAGTTTATCATGATAACGGTGCAATTCTTCAGCCTCTATTCTATCCCCATAGCCTTGGTGGCAGGGGTCTTTACCTATGTGGATCGGCGTAACCGTAAACTGGAGCAGCAATACGCCAAAGAACGCGCGCAACGGGCTGCGGCCACAGAGCTCGCGAACGACGAGGGATCCGCCTTACCTGGGACTGTCGATCCACAGCTGCAAGCCCTGAAACAAGTCTTGGCGGACATCCACGCTTCGAGCAGTTCTGCGCAGACGAAACAAGAGGCCGCGACTATCGTCGCATCCCTCGAACAAACGTGGAACGGCACGCAGCGCAACAGTGAGGAATTTAGCCGCCGGGTTAAGGCACTGATCGCAATCGCCGACGAGGCGCTTAAAGAAGCAAGGTGTACCGCCCTGCAAACGGTAAAAGCTATGCTGTAGTTGTAAAAGGCATAGAACCGCGAACACCCATGAGCTACCAGGAACTGGAAACAGACGAAAAAAGCACTACAAATTACCTCGCCGTGTTCGTCAAGGCGGTCGGGATCATCGTTCTGCTGGTCGGTGTTTGGATCGGGGTAAAGGTGATGTCTGAGGCTTGGGCGCTCTATCAAGCGCCTCACCACATCGAACGGTTTGC
>JBOHHR010000037.1:0-3500 GCA_050725475.1 Gammaproteobacteria bacterium
TCAGCACCCGTGATCATCATGAGCGGAATCAGCGATCACGATGCCCGGAATCAGCGATCATCTTCCGTCGGAATCAGCGATCACAATCGACCGGAATCAGCGATCACAATGGTCCGGAATACACAAAACGAACGAGGCAGTCCTGACCAACACCTTCCTCACCGGGGAAGTGATGAAACATCAGGACCCGCTGGCACAGGCGGTAGGTGCGTACTTCGAACCCCGACCGGTGCGATGAAAACGGATCGTTTCGCACGGGCCACTGCTTGCCTGGTTCTTGCGGCAGCGGTGTTACCAGGTCGTGATCCCCGTAGTCGAAGACCACTTCGAACATCCATGTAGAATTTGGGAGCAGCGCCGGATCGGTGGCGTTCCAATCGGCATCGCGATTGGGGCGGCGATTGCCGTAGTGGATGCGCTTCAAGTGGCGATTCGTTGAGCGGCTCGAGGGAGTGCGGTTTTTCTCGTGGACCTGCGAGAGGTCCACGGCGTCCGAGTTTTCTTCCGCGTACTGGTAGACGATGGCATTGCCTTTGTCGTCGTAGCTCTGGCAGATGAGCCAACTGAAAATGCGGGTAGCGTCTCCGGGATCGGCGATGCGGCTTTCTGCCGTCTTGCCGTACCAGGTGGTGATGTTGTCCTTGGAGATCGAACGCCAAAAGCTGTCTGCGGGGTCGGTTTCGTTGATCCAGCGCTCGATGCGGGCGAACAAGCCTTCGATGCGGGGCCGGTAACGCTGAATATGGTAGGTTTTGTCGTCAACCGTGCGCGGGGGCAAGGTCTCGCGTTGCCACTGCCCGCCGATTTCAACCAGCACCGGAACCAGATCCTCGGCACCGGACAGGATGAATACGTCAGATTCGTTGGCGTCCTGATATTTGGGAAGTCCTTTGTCGGTTTTGCGGGTGATGGCGGGAATGGAGAGATTCCAGCCGAACCCAAACGGCCCGTTGCCGGCGCCGGAATCATAAGAAAGGGAGAGCTGCGGCCCAAAGCCGGAGCGACCGGGGCTCGCGGCGATGGGAATGGTCATGGAACCGGTGCCCGTGACCGGGTTGGCGGCAAATTTTTCGCCCATGCCCCGGATGGCACCGCCGCCTTTCGGCAGCGAGATGGACGGAGCACGGAAAGGCGCGCCCGTTACCCTCGGTTTCTTTTTTTTCGTCAGATTGGCTCGGCCGCTCGAACATCTCTACCCCTCCCGAGTTGGCCCGACCACTACGGTTTCGCTATAGAGTAGCCATAAGCTGCGATTTAGCAATAGCAAATGCCAATGGTTAAGTTCTATTATTCCGTAAAAGCGGTCTCAAAAAATATCGAAGCTCAGTCCAGGCCAGTCCCCATTTCGCAGTGTACCGAGCTTAGCAGGAATTAGCCCTTTGGCGTGACGCTAAGGTGATGTGGCGGCTGGTCATGGGGCCGGGTGCGCCCAACTCGGGCGAGGTGCGCTCTCGGCGTCAACCTGCGGCTGGTCTAGAGTGCGCCTATTTTTGATTTGTAGGGAACTCCCTGTGGACGATACCCCGCGGGAGTCCCGTTAACGCAGGAAACTCTACAACTTGGACCAAATTTGGATCACGGAGTTGTTTGGATTGGTGAGTATTGTCGTAACTCTTTGTTTTAGTTGGCTGGGGGACCAGGATTCGAACCTGGGCTGGCGGAGTCAGAGTCCGCTGTCCTACCGCTAGACGATCCCCCAACGCTGGGGATCAGAAAAAAGCTTTTCCGACTAAAGATCTAAAAATCAAATCTAAGGTCAAACGGCGGCAGACAATGAGCGAAAACGAAGCTACCGTTTGGAGAACTGCGGGCGTTTGCGCGCTTTGTGCAATCCGACCTTCTTTCGCTCCACCTCGCGCGCATCGCGAGTTACAAAACCGGCACTTCGCAAGCGTGCCCGTAAGTCCGCATCATACTCGATAAGGGCGCGTGTAATGCCCAGTCGAATGGCGCCGGCTTGGCCCGAGATCCCGCCCCCGCAGACGGTGGCGACAATATCCATCTCTGCACCTAGACCGATGGTCTCCAGAGGTTGCCGTACGACCATGCGAGCGGTTTCTCTTCCAAAATAGTCATCGAGGCCCCGATCGTTTACCGTTATCGCCCCATTGCCCTTTTTCAGAAAAACCCGAGCCCTGCTGCTCTTTCGTCGCCCGATACTAGAACAAACTTGAACAGCCATTTTTAAATTGCCAATACCCTTGGTTGTTGCGCCTCGTGTTTATGCTGGGGACCGGCGTATACGCGTAATTTTCGAAACATGGCCCGCCCCAACGGGCCCCGAGGCAACATCCCCTTCACCGCCAGTTCAATAACTCGATGCGGTGCCCGTTGGATCAACTTTTCGAAGGTGATGGATTTCAACCCCCCGGGATAACCGGAATGTCGGTAGTATACTTTCTGCGAGGCCTTCCTGCCTGTCACCCTAATCTTTTCGGCGTTAATGACCACCAGGTAATCCCCAGTGTCCATGTGCGGGGTATATTGCGGCTTATGTTTACCTCGCAAGCGCGTCGCTATTTCGGTCGCGATGCGCCCCAACACTTTATCTTTCGCATCGATGAGATGCCATTCGCGCTTTATATCGGACGGCTTAGCCGTATATGTTTTCACTGCTTTGGTCTGCGGCCTATTGAAAAAGCTGCGCCATCGTACGTTTTGTCACCTGCACTGTCAATTGTGTTCGCCCTGTTTTGTCTTTTGCCGAACCTTGGTCCAACGTGTTACAAAAATCGGCTAGACTACATGCCGACAGTTAGCCTGTCTAGAAACGTTTGGCTTGTTGCAGCGCGGAGATAAACCTTAGAATCAAGGACACCATATTATTTTCACAGAGCATGGCGCAAAGCGGAGCTATGTGCCGTGAGCGAGAGTTGCTTTGGGGATCCCTTTCACCAAGATGCATGGGTTAGGCAACGATTTTGTGTTGTTCAATGCCTTGTCCAATCCTATTTCTTTGAGTGCCGCCCAGATCCGGGCGGTCGCCGATCGCCGCCACGGCATTGGCTGCGATCAAGTGTTGCTCATAGAACCGGCCCATAACGACCAGGCAGACATCCGCTACCGTATATTCAACGCCGATGGCCAAGAAGTGGAGCAGTGCGGAAACGGCGCTCGCTGCATCGCCCAGTACCTGCGCAACCGAAGTTATAGGCACAAAGATACCCTAGTAGCGGAAACTGCAAAGGGTAGAGTCAGCATGTATTTCGAACCCGACGGGATGATTCGGGTGAACATGGGGGAGCCGAAGCTGAACCCGGAGGACGTTCCGGTGCTTGCCAAGCGCGCTTCGATTGGTTATGAAATAGATATCGGGGGGGAGACCGTCGGCTTTTTTGCACTTTCCATGGGGAAGCCGCACGCTGTCCTAGCGGTTGAGGATGTGGAGACAGCACCCGTAGCGCAACTTGGTGCGCGACTTAGCCGGCATGCCTGCTTTCCTGAAGGGGCCAATGTCGGTTTTATGCAGGTGTTGGATCGTCAGCGCATGCGATTGCGGG
>JBOHHR010000038.1:0-5902 GCA_050725475.1 Gammaproteobacteria bacterium
CACGCCTAAGAGCTTTTGTGCTTCCACCGCAAACTCCATGGGCAGTTCTTTGAACACCGCCTTGCAGAACCCGTTCACGATCATGGTGACGGCGTCTTCATGGCCAATGCCCCGTTGCTTGCAATAAAAGAGCTGATCTTCGCCGATTTTAGAAGTTGAAGCTTCGTGCTCCACTTTGGCGGTAGGGTTCTTTACCTCGATGTAGGGGAAAGTGTGGGCCCCGCACCGTTCACTCAAAAGCAGCGAATCGCACTGAGTGTAATTGCGCGCGTTCTCCGCCGCCTTGCCAACCCGCACCAGACCGCGATAAGTGTTCTGACCGCGGCCCGCGGAGATCCCCTTGGAAATGATGGTGCTGCGGGTATTCTTCCCGATGTGGATCATTTTGGTGCCGGTATCGGCCTGTTGGCAGTTGTTTGTCAGAGCTACGGAATAGAACTCCCCCACCGTGTTATCTCCCTTGAGGATGCAGCTGGGATATTTCCAGGTGATGGCCGATCCCGTCTCCACTTGGGTCCAGGAGATCTTGGCTTTATGCCCCCGACACTCGCCCCTCTTGGTGACGAAATTGTAGACCCCGCCCTTGCCGTTCTCATCGCCGGGATACCAATTCTGCACCGTGGAATACTTGATCTGCGCATCTGCCAGCGCGATCAGTTCCACCACCGCCGCATGCAACTGATTCTCGTCGCGCATCGGCGCGGTGCAGCCTTCCAGGTAGCTGACGTAGCTGCCCTCATCGGCGATGATGAGCGTGCGCTCGAATTGCCCGGTCTTCGCCGCATTGATGCGAAAATAAGTCGAAAGCTCCATCGGACAACGCACGCCTTTCGGCACGTAGCAGAAAGACCCATCGGTGAATACCGCGGAATTTAAGCTGGCGAAAAAGTTATCCGTAATGGGCACGACCGAGCCGAGATAGGCCCTGACCAATTCCGGGTGATTGCGTACGGCCTCAGAAAACGAACAGAAGATGACGCCGGCTGCGGCCAGTTTCTCTTTAAAGGTGGTAGCCACAGAAACGCTGTCGAATACGGCATCCACCGCCACACCCGCCAGCATCGCCTGCTCGCGCAGAGGGATCCCCAACTTCTCGTAGGTCTCGAGCAGCTTCGGATCGACCTCTTCGAGGCTTGTGGGGGCGTCTTGCTGTGATTTCGGCGCCGAATAATAGGAAATCGCCTGATAATCGATAGGCGCGTGCTGGACCTTGGCCCAGTTAGGCTCGATCATCGTTTGCCAGTGCCGAAATGCCGCCAAGCGCCACTCCAACAGCCACTGTGGTTCTTCCTTTTTCTCCGAGATCAAGCGGATGACATCCTCGTTAAGCCCCGGGGGCACAGTGTCTGCTTCCACATCGGTGTAGAAGCCGGCCTCATAGCCCTTTCGGATCAAGGCTTCGACATCTGTCACATTGCTTACCATCGTTGCTTAAAACTCCGTTCAAACGCTAAAGCTCTCCCCGCAGCCGCAAGTGCTTTTCACGTTGGGGTTAATAAACTTGAAACCCTCATTCAGCCCTTCCCGGGCGTAATCGAGCTCGGTGCCGATCAGATATTTCAAGCTTTGGGGATCCACCACCAGCTTGACGCCATTCGATTCGAATACCTGATCACTTTCTCCCACCTCCTTAGCGGGTTCCACTACGTACATAAAGCCGGAGCAACCGGTGGGTCTAACGCCCACGCGCAGCGCGCAGTCTCGGTCTCGCTTGTCCATAAACCTTTTCACATGAGCGGCCGCTCGTTCGGTCAAGGTAATAGCCATGCGCTTGCTCACTCCACGCTAAGCGCTGGCTTTACGCGGGAGTTGCACGACCTTAATATCTTGGCGCCTGGATACCATCTGCACGCTGCGCCGCTGCACCAGTCGCTCCAGGGTAATATCGCGCAAAAATTCATAGATCTGGGCACTTAAATCCTCCCACAGGTCATGGGTTAAACAGCGCTCGTGGGCTTGACAGTTTTTTAGGCCTCTGCAGCGGGTAGCATCCACTTGTTCATCGACAGCGCTGATCACGTCCGCTACCGAGATCCGCGCTGCCGTGCGCGCCAACAGATAACCGCCCCCGGGACCCCGCAGGCTTTGCACCAACCCTCTGCGGCGCAAACGTGCGAAAAGTTGTTCCAAGTAGGCCAGCGATATGCCTTGTCTGGCCGATATATCCGCCAATGCGGTAGCTCCTCGCTCCTGATGTAAGGCGAGATCCAACATTGCGGTTACCGCATAACGCCCCCGAGTCGTCAGCTTCATCGTCTATCCTCGTGTTCGAAGCCGTCAGCGAGCACAAAGCCTAGTAAATAAGTCAACTATTGTAGATGACCAAGCGAAAGAGTCAACTTTTTTCTCGGCGACCCTCTTTCCCGCGCCGATGCCCATTCCAGGGTCGGGCGCTTGCCGGTAATCTGTTCCTATACTACTGATTGAGCGAAACGCCCGATGATCGTCTATCACGTCTGCCGAGTAAGCGAAGTCCCACGATACCTGGACGAGGGCTTACTGCGCCACAAAGGACGCCATTATGTCTTCTCCCGCTGGGAACATGTGCAGCGGCTACTGTTCGCCCTGGTGCCTAACCGGGAGGACATCGCCACGATCGGAGACTATGTTGTATTAAGCCTTCGGGTGGACGGAGACATGCTGGTCCCGGGACCGATACCGCTGCGCCGGAATCCCGTTGCGCTGCGCGCCGAAGACTTAAGGGGACTGCAAGAAAACTCCCGCTTCTTGGAGATGGACTTGAGCCCCGCTCGTATTTTAGACATCAAGGATCCCTGGGGCAACTCGGTAGCGGGCCGTTATCGCGCCCTTGAGCGGGGGAGGTTGCCCATCTGGCGTTTTCTGGCGTATTTAACGCCCTATTGGCGCTTCGTCGCGCTCGCCACGGCGGCCGGAATAGTAAAGTTCCTGGCGCCGCTCGTTTTTCCCTGGATGCTGCGGGTGATGCTGGACGAGGTGGCGTTAAACCAAGCGCTGAGCACGGAACTGCGCTGGGAGAAGACCACGCACCTGATTCTGGCCGTATTGCTGGTGAACGGCACCTGGATGCTGGCCTGCTATTACCGCAGCGTCTGGGCGGCGATTGCCGGACACCGTATGATCCGTGATCTGCGGGTGGCGTTGTTCAGTCACGTGCAACGTCTGTCGCATTCCTTCTATACCCGCAATCAATCGGGCGCCATCGTGTCGCGCGTGGTACACGATTTGAACCTGGCGCAGAATTTCGCTGGCGCAGAATTTCGTAGGTTCCGCGCTGACCAACGTATGGATGGACAGCGTGTTGCTGCTGGTGTTGGTCACCATATTACTGTCCATCCACCCAATGCTCACGGCAATTTCCCTGCTCCTGATGCCGATCTACGTCGTATCGCTGCGGGTAGTCGGTTCACGCATCCGATTGATCAGCCGAGAAGCCCAGCAACGGCTGGAGATCCTTTCCGCCAGCGTGCAGGAAAAGGTGATGGGGGCGGGGATCGTCAAGGCATTCACACACGAAACACAAGAAGAACAGGCGTTTGCTTCCCAGGCAAACAAGCTGCTTAACAAGGTGATGTTCTCTGTGCGTTCCATGGCGACCAATGAGATGCTGGTGGGCTTGGTCGTGCATACATCACCCGTTTTGGTTGCCTGGTACGGCGTGCATCAGATCCTCGCGGGGCGTTTGACAGTGGGGGAGTTGACCCAATTCCTGCTCTATCTCGCAATGTTCTATTTCCCATTGCAACGCTTGTCGGAATTAAGCGTGGTATTGGCCAATGCGGTGGCCGCGATCGAGCGCATTTTTGAATACTTCGACACCCAGCCCCAGGTGATGGAACGCTCCGGAGCCCGCCATGTGGAATCCGTGCTGGGACGCATCGAGTTCGATCACGTAAGCTTTGGCTACGAACCCGATATCGCCGTGCTGAAGGACATTTGCCTTAGCATCGAGCCGGGGGAAACGGTCGCCTTCGTCGGCCCCAGCGGTTCGGGTAAGTCCACCTTGGCTAATTTGATCCCGCGTTTCTACGACCCCAACGCGGGCGCTATCTTGCTTGACGGAACGGATTTGCGGGATCTAAAGCTGGACGCGCTACGGCACCAGATCGGGATCGTGAATCAAGAAACAATCCTGTTCTCCGGCACTATTCAAGAAAACCTGCTGCTGGCCAAGCCCCAAGCCGGTATTGACGATCTGCGTTCCGCCCTGGATGGAGCTTACGCCCTAGAATTCGTCGAACTACTGCCAGAGGGCTTATGGACCGAGATCGGGGAACTGGGAGCAAGACTCTCCGGCGGCCAGAAGCAACGCCTCGCGATCGCCAGGGCGTTTCTCGAAGATCCGAAGATCCTGATCCTCGATGAAGCCACCTCGGCCCTGGACTCCCATTCCGAGCGCCAGGTGCAAAAGGGCCTTGCTCGCTTGCTTAACGGGCGTACCTCCATCGTCATCGCCCACAGGCTCTCTACTATCCTCGGTGCCGACAAGATCGTAGTGCTTGACCGAGGGCGGATCATAGCCACCGGAAAGCACGAGGCGTTGCTGCGGGAATGCCCCCTATACGCCGAGTTCTGTCACGAACAGTTCGGGGAACTCGGAGTGCTTACAAAGGGTATGGACCAAGCTCTCTAAGCGCATGGCTTCGGCGCCTCGCGAAGCCATGCTTGCCGCCCGTCGCTCTCTTACCTCACTTAGAACAAATGTAACCGGGTTCAGCTTGGTTAATTTTTCACAGCCGCGGTGCGAAAAAGTTCGCTGCGAGCCCGACTTGGTCTCTCTAATCTATTTCTCGCATGTTCGGTAAAGATTACAGGTAAGAATTGCAAGATTTCGTGTAGACGCATCGTTTAAGTGCTCTCGAATCGCGCTGGCATGTTCTGACATTGGATGGCACGCAATCTGCACATTCAAGGTAGGCGTAACAGTTATATTTAGGGGATAGAGTGATGTTTGAGCTGCACGAAAATTCCAACTTGGAACCTCAGATCAGGGAATTTGAGCTGGAGTTGGGCGATACCTTGCTCAACTGGAGGATCGAAGATTTCGAGGACATCCTGCCTGGCCGAGAAAGCGCCGGAGAGGATTTCCAATGGGAAGAAGTGGGAAGCGACGAATTCGTCCTTGAAGACTGATCAAGTGAGGATGGAGAAATGCACGGTTCCGCGGAAAATATCAATAAGAGCGCGTTGACCCGGCTGCTGGACCAGCGCTACGGCGACGGTCAGATCTATTTAACGGACGCGAAAGAACGCGTTGTGCTCAAAGCGGCCGTTCACATGGGCTTGGTCAGTGCGGATGGTTACCTCACCCATTCGGGCCGCCGGTTTTGGGCTACCCATGCGGTTCGGAAGCTCGCGGCGACGTCATAGCAGCGGCTCGGCGGGCTAGGCCATTACGGGCAAGTTGATTGTTCCTGCCCCTGACACATTTCCTCTTTCGCTCATACCTTCCCATCCCCTTGGCCCAAGATCGGCTTAGGCGCGGGCTATCTGCATCACCAACGCTATTGCTTTGATGGCGGGGCGCTCGCCACCGTCTATCATTTGTCGACAAGTGTCAAATATTCGTTGAGCAACGCGTTTCTTTTGCCGGCGTCTGCCACGAATTTCGGTGGAAACCGCAATATGCCGTGGTAGTATTGCGCCACGCCCTGGGAGGACTCGAGCAAATGAGCACCTCGCCGCTCCTGGCCGTTGACGATCTAAGAACGTGGTTTGGCCCAGAGAATAACCCCGTGCACGCGGTGGATGGGGTTTCTTTCACCATCAACCGCGGCGAGACCTTCGTGCTGCTCGGGGAATCCGGTTGCGGCAAATCGATTACCGCACTTACCATCATGCGCTTATTGCCGCACGCCGCCCGCGTCGTTTCCGGTAGCGTCCGACTCAACGGCGACGACCTGCTCAGGCTCCCGGAGAAGGC
>JBOHHR010000039.1:0-5943 GCA_050725475.1 Gammaproteobacteria bacterium
TGCCGCTCTCGATCAACCCCCCCAGCAACACCTTGGCACTTTCTACCTCCCCCATGTCTTCCAAAACGAAGATCTGCATCTGCTGCGCCCAGTGCGGTACCTTGGCGCCGGTGGCGTAGTCGGTTAATGCCCTCGCGTATTTCAAAGCCAGCGGTAGATCTTTGAGTCGGTGTTTCGCGATAAATACCGCATGGGCCATCCATGGCCAGCGTCGGTTCGGATCCAATAAGAACTGCTGATACACGAATTCCAGCATTTGCCGCTGTTTGGTTGGAACCGGAACCTCGGCGTACACGCGGCTGGCGACGAGCAGGGGATATTGGGTACGCCCGTCCAGCCGCAGGATACGCTCGAGCCAGGCAATAACCCGCCGGTAATCGAGATCACGAAACGGGATACTGATCCCCGGTTGATTGTCGAAGGCCTGCAGCCAGAGCATGATAAATTGGGCGAAAACCAGCGGCTCGCCGAGGCTTGCGGCTCGCAGCAACCCCGTGTGGGGGGGAGCGGGAAGGCTTTCCGCCCTAGCCTGCCGGGGTGCTTGTGTCCCGTGCCAGGCGATTTGCAGGGATAGTCCTGCGAACATTAGCGCCAGCACTGTTGCTGGCACCGACAAAATCGATCGTTCCGCGGCCACAATGGCTAATAGTTCTTGCGATATAGGTCGAAAAGCCCAGCGCCCGCCAATAGCAACAGATAAATCGCGCTTTGGATGCCAATGTGGGCGAGATCGGCTACGCCGCCCGTGTGATACATTAGCCATTCGCTTAAGGTAAAGCGGTCAAGGCTAGGGAGGACGAAAGCGAGGGCGTCGATCAGCAAGGCCATCACGTTCTGCGCCGTAGAGTTGGGATCGAGCAACGGACCATGTCCCATCAGTTGGATGGCGCTGATGCTGCGCGCGAGGAAATAAAACGCCGCTACGGCACTCAAGGCCAGCACCGCTTGGTTAAAGGTAAAGAAGCACAATAGGCAAAACGCACTGATCAACAGCAGCTCGCAGCTAAGCGAGATGGTCCACAACAGCACCTGTGCTGCGGGCACGTAGATGAATAAGGCCGAACCGACCGTCAGCGCCAAAGCAACCGCCACCGTAAAGAATCCGCACAGTTTGCCAACAAAGTACGCCGCGCGGGGTATAGGCAACGACAAAACCAGATCTGCTCCCTTGTCGGTCTGCTCTCTAAGCAGACTCGTGGTTACAAAAAATGCGGTGATGAAAACGGCTGTAACGCGCAGCAGGGCGCCTAACACACCGCTTTTGATCTCCACGCTTTCCGTGAGGGCGATCGCGCCCAGGAACTCAGCCAGGCTCACACCGACGACGAGGACGCATAGCACGAGCCACAGCAAGCGAGTGCGCATGCCTTCCAGCACGGTGAACCAGGCGATGCTGAGGACGGTATGTAACATAACCGCGGGTTAATCAAGGACCTATGGCGCAGCAGCAATGCGTGCGTAGTTTACAGCATCGAGTCTAGTTCGGTATTTTCTTTGAAGCGAGGATAGGTATTGGTGCGAAACACGCACGCGTTTGCCGCATCGCCGTCTCGGATGGCGGAGTGCGAGCTAGTGATTCGGAAATAAAACCTCGCTGCCATCCAGGTGAGCCACCTCACGGTAGACTAAAGGGCTTGCGCCCGGGTTGAGGATCTGGCCGTCCACGACTTGACCTATGACCAGCTCATGATCTCCGGCCGACACCCGATGCCGCAGCCGGCAATCGAAGTAGGCGATGGCACCGTACAGCACCGGGGCGCCGGTGGTTTTTCGGCACCAGGGCACCCCGGCTAATTTATTGGCTCCTGCCGGCTGACCAAAGTGTTTTGCCAAGTTGATTTGGCCTTCTCCCAGCACGTTTACGGAAAACACGCTACCCCCCATGAGCAAGGCATAGGAGCGGTGGCGGGGGTTGATGCTGAGCGCCAGTAACAGCGGGTTAAAGGAAAGCTGCGTGAGCCACGCGGCGGTAAACGCGTTGTCCTCGCCATGGTGGGTTACGCCTACGACGTAGACACCATGGGTTATCTGTTGAAACAGCTCGAACAAATGATTGCCCATCGTGGAAATCAAAAATGCCCGCGCTCGATCCTGCCTCCTCAAGCGCGCTATCGCAAGACGCAAGACGTTGCATTGAATAGCCGAATTGCCCTATCTTGGTTTTGAGAACGATCGGGGCATAAAGGTGGATAAATTAGGCGAGCAAACACCCATCGATGATTTCGTCGTCACCGTGGAAGTTCTGAAGCGGGCGCTTGGGCAAAGTGTGGCTGAGCCAAGCGCCGAGGGCTTTGTCGGTGAACAAAAGCTATACGAACGTTGGTTGCGCCGGGATGAGTGGCGTGTTCGTTCTGAGGCTCTGCCCTTGCTTTTCGGCGTTGAGCCCTCGCAATGGCCGGAGGTGATCGCAGGTCTTGAGCTGGAGCCACAGATTGGGCGCGCTTGGGATGCGCTCAAAGCCTGTATCGCGGGGGCACAGTTTCCACCTCTCATCGGAACTCAGCGTGAAGAAGAGCAATGGGGAGTCCATCCGCTGGATTTTTATCATTGGGCGCGCGGGAAAAGGTTGGATATTCCCCCTGCCTTCGAGCATTTGGCCCAGTTTGTCGCCACGGTAATAAAACGACCGCATGCTCCGTCCCCTGCATCGCACGGGGTGTTCGGTACGGGGCTGCCGCCGCAGACCCAGGCGAGCGAACGCGAGAAAATCCTGGGTGCCGCACTCAATGTATTGGCTAAGTGTCCGGAAGCATGCCGCGATGAGCACGGCCTGGTAAGCGGTGAAGCCATCGCGAAGCTGATCGCCCAGCAGTGCATACGCTGGTTCGATACCCAGCAACTCCCGGCCGATCCGACCGATGTGGCGGCTTTAATCGACCGATGGCTGGAATAGTCATGGACTTCTTCCATGCTGAACGAGACCTCGAATTCTTCCTCGATCGCGGTCACGATGCGAGCTGAAGCGCGCATCCCGCTTGCCCTATTTGGGCGGACTGGTAGTATTCTTCACGTATTTCAGCATCGGACTGTTACTAAATATGCCCTTATCGACAACCGAAGATCTGATCGCAGAGCTGCGTGGAGGCCGGATGGTGATCATCATGGATGATGAGGCTCGTGAAAACGAGGGTGATTTTTTGATGGCGGCCTCCTGCGTGCGGCCCGAGCATATAAATTTCATGGCCCGCTATGGACGCGGCCTCATTTGCCTTACGCTGACCCGAGAACGCTGCGAACGCTTAAACCTGCCGCTGATGGTTCGAGATACCTACTACCGGCACGGCACGAACTTTACCGTCTCCATCGAGGCGGCGGAGGGGGTAACAACCGGGATCTCCGCTGCGGACAGGGCCTTGACGATTCAAAAGGCTGTGGCACCGGAAGCGGTTGCGGCCGATCTCGCACAACCCGGCCACGTGTTTCCGCTGATGGCGCAACCGGGGGGGGTATTGACGCGCGCTGGGCATACAGAGGCGGGCTGTGATCTCGCGCGGCTGGCAGGGTTCGAGCCCGCGGCGGTGATCGTCGAGATCTTGCATGAGGATGGATCCATGGCCAGGCGACCCGAGCTTGAGCGCTTGGCCGATGAGCACGGTTTGAAGATCGGTACCATCTCAGACCTCATCCGCTTTCGCATCCAGACCGAGAAGACGGTCGAATGTACCGCGCGCTGCACTGTGCACACCGAGTTTGGGGAATTTCAATTAGTGGCCTATAAGGATACCATCGATGGCCAGTTTCACATGGCTCTAGTGAGGGGAACCGTAGACTCGAGCGAGCCGGTGTTGGTACGCGTGCACGTGCACAACCCGATCTGCGATCTCACCGGCGCGGAACATCCGGGCTGTGGATGGCCTCTGCGGGCCGCCCTGCGACGAGTAGCGGAGGAAGGCTGCGGCGTGGTGGTGATCCTCTACTATCAGTTGCAAGCCGATGACCTAACGGGACAGGTACAAAGCTATGCCCAAGGAACACAAGAGAACCAGTGGACCAAGCATGAGATCAAAGACTTGCGCACCATAGGGTTGGGATCGCAGATCCTGGCGGACATCGGGGTAAAAAAGATGCGGATATTGAGCACCCCAAAGCGCATTCACTCCTTGTCGGGGTTTGGCCTGGAAGTGGTGGAATATGTAAGCTGACGGGAAGCCGACCAAGTATGATCGAGAAACGAGAATGAGCGAGATCCATTTTATCGAGGGCGGTTTGGTTCTCACTGGGGGAGAACGGTTCGGGATCCTCGTGAGCCGTTTCAACGTCCTTATCGTTGAGCAACTGCTTGCTGGCTGCCTGGATAGGCTGCGTCGGCATGGTGTCAGCGAAGCCCAGATCACGATAGTCAAAGTTCCGGGGGCGTTCGACATGCCCGTGATCGCGCAGCGCATGGCGGCCAGCAAGCGATTTTCCGCCATTATTGCCCTCGGAGCGGTGATTCGAGGCGCCACCCCCCACTTCGAGTATGTTGCGGGGGAGTGTGCCAAAGGCTTGGCTAATGCCGCTGTGACACATGGAGTCCCGATCGCTTTTGGAGTGCTGACGGCCGACACCATCGAACAAGCCGTTGAGCGCGCCGGGACTAAGGCCGGAAATAAGGGAGCCGATGCCGCCCTCACGGCGATAGAAATGGTGTCTCTGGTGAAAAAGCTCGATGGTTAGCCACGCGGGAATACGGGCACGCATCCAAGCCCGGCGCTGCGCTTTGCAAGCCTTGTATCAGTGGCAGATGGCTGGCCACGATCCTAAGGATATCGTGAGCGAGTTCGTGGCCGAGCGGGAACTGCTCGGCGTGGATATGGCCTACTTCCGCGAGCTGACACAGGAGATCCCCAAACACATCCACATACTGCAGTCCCAGTTGCGCACCGTGATCGACCGGCCGCTGGAACAGCTCGGCACCGTGGAACGCGCTGCGTTGTACATTGGGGCCTATGAGCTCAGCTTCCGTACTGAAGTGCCCTGGCGTGTGGTGGTAAACGAAGCCGTGGAGCTGACCAAGATGTTTGGCGCGCAGGAGGCCTACAAGTATATCAACGGCGCGCTCGACAACCTCGCCCGCGGGATAAGGACAGATGAAAAGCGCACGTGCGACCCTGCATGACCTGATAAACCGGTTTGAACACTTTACACCACTTCAGGGTACTTCGGGCACGGTGACGGCAAAGATAGCCCCTTTGTAATGCGGTAATATAGGGCTTCCTTAGCACAAGAATAATAAAAGGAGGCAAACGTGATAGAGATGACGTTAGGGTTAGCGGAGCGTATCGTGGAGGCGACGCATACCAAATCGAAGACCTTCACTGTGCCCATGGGGGTCACGGTGGTGGACGAAGCGGGGCGGGTGGTACTTTCCTCGCGTGCCGACGGGGCGAGCTTCTACACCTTCGAAACCTCTATGGCCAAGGCGAAAACGGCGGTTGCCTACAAGCGCTCGACCAAGGAGTTGGTGGATCACCGGGACATCAATCCCCATTTCTATGACGCCTTACCGAGCGTGATCCCGGGCGAAGTCTTGCCCACCTCAGGTGGGGTTCCGATCATCAAAGACGGGCGGGTGATCGGGGGTGTGGGCATAGGTGGAGGAAGCCCGGAACAAGATCATGAGTGCGCACTCGCCGGTTCTTTGGTCGCCACGCGGCTACCGTAAGGATCTGAGGTTTAACAAATGTGCCGTCGTCCGCACTGCCCTGCGCGGGTCAAGGTTCCATAAAAAGAGAAGGTGTAGTAACCCATGAAAATCGGCATTTTCTCCAAGCGCGATAGCTGGCAAGCAAGCGAACTGTGCCAGTGCATTAATAAGCTCGCGCCAGGTAGCTGTGCGCACTTTGTTTTCCCAGAAAAGGGATCACCGGCGGTTGCCATCGACGAGACCGGAGTCTACTGGGACGACACCAATGTGACGCAACTGGACATCGCCTATATCCATGGATTCTCGTATACCTATCC
>JBOHHR010000040.1:0-2537 GCA_050725475.1 Gammaproteobacteria bacterium
GGGCGAAACGGTCCTGCTCCGCCGGAACACGACCTCTCTTCGCTCGCGACGATTTTTTTACAATCTCTAAGCTGTTTAAAGCAGGCGCGCCGCTTCATCGAGAAGCGCCCACTGCGGGCGGAGCTGATCCCGAGAGCATTTCGCCAGGAGCAGCACAAAGCTCCGCCCGTCTCGCAACGTCGCCTCTGTTAAGGAAAGCTCTTGCACCGGCTCCTTGGTTGGAGCGGTAACCAGGATATTCATGCGGTTGAGCCGCAGGGAAACCTCCCGCAGCGAGAGGTATTGTTCCGGGTGTCCGAGGACCTTGTTGAGATGGGGCATGTAGTTCTCGAGATTGGTGAGTGCGATGTGAAGCTTGCGAAAACGGGCCTCGACCTCCGCCAGCTCCTTTTCGAGATCCTCTGCCTTTTGGTCAACATGAGGCTCCGCCTCGACCAGTCCCTCCAGACCTTGGCGTTGCCGAGCCATGAGCTTCAGCTTGAGACGCAGTAAGGCGCGCTGCTCCTCCAGCCCTTTTTTGCGATCAAGGGCTCGGGTTACCTGGTGGATGGCCTCCTCCACTAGGTGATGGAACGCCCGCCGTTCGATCGCAAGCCGAAGCTCGTCCAAGGTCGTTGCGGGCGCGATTAAGCGATGATTGGTAAAGCTGACGGTCGTCTGAACCACATCGCTCTGGATCAGCTCGCCGATTAGCTCCTTACCGAGGATCCTGCGCTCTTCCCGCTGCATGCCGAACAAAGCAAAGCACTCTGGGGAGGATTTTCCAGCGCCCTGCTCGAAGAATTCCACCTCCACGCTGCGGCTGACCACTGCGGGGAGTTCGTCGGCTCGCGCGAACGCGGCATTGACCAGAGGCTCTGTGCGCCAGGTTTCCGTGTCGAGGGCAAACGGGCCAGGGATCCGCGCGACTATGTCACTGACCTGCTTTAGGGCTACTTCTACCCCGGGGCGCAGCTTTTTCCGGTAGCCGCGGATAAGGCGGATCCTAGGATCGACATCTTCGACAAGCTGCTCGATCGCCGCTTGGATGGCAGCCCCTTCAGGCCCACTAGGGGATTCGTCTTTGTTCCTGCCGAAAAGTGAAGAGAATAATCCCATGAGCCTTAATGCGCTGCGACCGTCAAGACCGCGCCGGTGATCGCCTCTTGCACGTCGCAGGGCATGAAGCCACCCGGTGGCCGACCGCCAGGAGTTTGGAGCCGGCGGTATATTCGCGAAGCAACGCCCCAAGCAGGCTTGCGACGTTTGCCGACGTCCTTACTGTGCGTACCCCGGCTCACAATAGTTACTGTTCAAGGCCCGTAACACGCTTGCTGAATATTCCCCCTACAAGCGTGGTACCTAATAGCTGGTGAGACAAAATTGCGCACCACGCTGTCTCCTAAAAATTATACTTACATATCCTGATCTAGGCCCCGCTGATCTAGATCACAACTGCGACGCCACCCCATTCTGCTGGCTCGGTCACTCTCTTCCTCGGTGCAGCCTTCTCTATAATAAACCTGGGTGGGCCAGGAACGAAACGGACTGGCCCGCAGATCGAAATTTGACCGCCGTCGCCGGGGGGTTAATGCGACGCCTTTTCGTTCTGCAGCGCCTTATCCGTGATCTGCTTGTAGAGGTCCATCATGCGCGCGACCAATTCCTGGTATTCGGGGTGTCGGGCCACAAGCGGCCTGACGCTGCTGGCGTCAGCAAACACTTCTTCCAGGAACCCGAGATCAAAATCGTCCAGCAACTCGCCTCGATCAACCTTGTCCTTTAGTGCAAGCGCCCTTGGGAGCCTCTGCGTCTCCAGCCTTTCCAGAAGTACGGTGATTAGGCCCAGATCCTCGGATGATTCACTCATGCTTTCTTCCTCTGGTAGCCGGCTAGTGTACCGCCAAGACCATAGCCGCCGGCACGGATGCGTTCCGCGAGCGTGCCCTGGGGCACGAGCTCCACCTCGGTTTCACCAGCGATCAACTGCTGCTGCGTTTCCGGGTTGAGGCCGATATGGCTTACAATCGCCTTGCGCACGAGCTTGGCGCTTATGAGCTTGCCAACACCGACACCAGGTGTGGCGGTGTCATTCGCGATGACCGTGAGGTGGCGCTTGCCCTGCCGGACCAGTTCATCCATTATCTTCTCCGGCGTCCCCACACGCATGAATCCCCCAATCATCAGCGTGGCGCCGTCGGGGATCGTCGCCACCGCTTCATTCAGTGCAATGCTTTTCACTGTCTCCTTCCTCCGCACAAAAACCCGAGGACGTCGCCTGTTTACCCCATCACGTGATAGCCGCCGTCGATATAGACGGTATCCCCGTTGATCATGCGCGCTATGGGGAGGGCGAGAAAGGCTACCGCCGCCCCCACGTCCGCGATCGTCGCCAGCTGATGGCTGGGTGCTCGCTCCGCGGCATCGCTCAATAGCTCGTCGAATTGTTTCAACCCGGAGGCGGCGCGGGTCTTCACCGGACCCGGTGAGACGGTGTACACGCGTATTCCTTTCGGGCCCAGCTCGTAGGCCAGATAGCGCACGAC
This sequence comes from Gammaproteobacteria bacterium, assembly GCA_050725475.1. Classification (GTDB taxonomy): domain Bacteria; phylum Pseudomonadota; class Gammaproteobacteria; order JBOHHR01; family JBOHHR01; genus JBOHHR01. The sequence goes on from JBOHHR010000040.1 coordinate 2,526, forward strand.
ACACTCGAGCGC
>JBOHHR010000041.1:0-6747 GCA_050725475.1 Gammaproteobacteria bacterium
GTGGTGCACCTCCGTCTTCACCCCCATTTTTTCCATCATCAAGCACATCGCAGAGCGGATATCCTGTTGGGAGTCCACCGGAGGCACCGGAAAGTAACCGCCCTTTACAGCCGGTCGGTGCCCAATATTTCCTTCTTCCAACACCTCGGAGGAGCTCCAGGCGGCCTCACCCGATTCGATCTTGTAGAAGGCACCGTCCATCTCGTCGCCCCAGCGCACCTCATCGAAGATGAAAAACTCGGGTTCGGGGCCAAAATGCGCGGCATCGGCGATCCCCGTGGACTTCAAATACGCCTCTGCACGCTTGGCCAAGGAGCGGGGGTCACGCTCGTAACCCTGCCCAGTTAAAGGCTCAAGCACATCGCAACGAATGAGTAAGGTTGCCTCCTCGAAGAACGGGTCCATAACAGCGGTTTCCGGGTCCGGCATAAGAACCATGTCGGACTCGTTGATCCCCTTCCACCCCGCGATGGAGGAACCATCGAACATCTTCCCGTCTTCAAAGAACTCCTCGGTGATCTGATGCGACGGTATGGAGACGTGCTGCTCCTTTCCCCTTGTATCAGTAAACCGCAGGTCAACGAACTTTACGTCTTGTTCTTTTATCATCGTCAAAATCTTGTCTGCTGACATACCCTCTCTCCGAACCGTCAAGTATTGATTTGGTTAGAAAAAATAAGCGCTTAATCGCATACGGGTGGCATATTACATGCCACACACATACTATGGATAATCAAGGGATTACGTCCATTTCCGAACGAATGCCGCCCCTCCCTAGTGCTCAGTATTCCCTTATGCGCAATTATAGTGCAACTGCTGGGGTTTATGGGCCAAGGATTTCATCCGCAGCCAAAGTATAACGGCCTTAGCCCTAGCGTTGAAAATGTCTATACAAGTAGGGATCCAGTTTGCCTGGCAAGCTCGCTAAAGCGGCACAAGCGCTTCCCCGCGCCAAAGGTCGACCAGATGCTCGCGCGCCCGCACCGTATGCACCGTCTTGCCATCGATTATCACTTCCGGAGGTCTGGGCCGCGCGTTGTAATTGGAGCTTAAACAAAAACCGTAGGCCCCGGTAGCCTGCACCGCGAGCACATCGCCCGCACGGACATTGAGGGAACGATCCTTGCCCAGAAAATCTCCACTCTCGCACACCGGGCCTACCACATCGTAGCGGTCCGGGACGCCTTCTTGGCGCTTGAACCCAGGAACGATCGCTTGCCAGGCGTTATATAAGGCGGGGCGCAGTAATTCGGTCATTGCGGCATCGACGATCGCAAACGACTTCGCGACCGATCTCTTGATGAATTCCACGCGCGTAAGCAGCACCCCAGCCGGCCCGACGATGGAGCGGCCGGGTTCTAGAACGATCTCGAAATCGGGTTCCGGAATGAGGCCCAAGATCGCCTCGACATATGCGCTCGGTGAAGGGGGCTGCTCGTCCTGGTATTGAATACCCAGGCCACCGCCTAGATCCAGGTGTCGGATCGGGATCCCCTCTTTTTTTAGCGCCCGCGCCAACTTGAGCAGGTGCCCGAGAGCGGCGATCACTGGGGCGATGCTTAGCAACTGCGATCCAATATGACAAGCCACACCGACGATCGACAAGGCCGGGATGCGTGAGGCCGCATGATACAACTCGTGGGCGGCATCCATGGCCACACCGAACTTGTTTTCCTTCAAGCCCGTAGCGATATAGGGGTGGGTATTCGCATCGACGTCTGGATTTATCCGCAAGGCCACGGGCGCCGTTTCCCGCAGCGAACGCGCTACTCGGTCCAGGCGTAGGAGCTCTGGCTCGGATTCGACATTAAAGCAGCGGATCCCAACCTCTAGTGCGCGGTGCATTTCGTCTTCACGCTTTCCCACGCCAGAGAATACGATCTTGCTCGGATCCCCGCCCGCGTGCAGAACACGCTCTAACTCGCCTACCGAAACGATGTCGAATCCGGAACCCAATCTGGACAGGAGATTAAGCACCCCAAGGTTGGCATTCGCCTTTACCGCGTAGCACAGGACGTGGGGATACCCCATGAACGCTTGGTCGTACATCCTCCAGTTGGACTCTATCGCTTTACGGGAGTACACGTAGCAAGGCGTGCCATAAGTTTCCGCTATGCGTGACAGAGGCACTTTCTCGCAGTAAAGGGCCGATCCGCGGTAGTGAAACTCGCTCATCACACCGCTTCAAGACAGGGGTGCCGTCATCCTGCTGCTTGTCTTGTCATGGGGTAAATAGAGCTTGCCTTTTTGACCGCAGGCAGTGCAGCCCAAAGCGAGCGCAGCAAGTAAACACACTAGGCGACAACGAGTCATGTGCGGTTCTCTCAAGTTGACGAGAGCGGCAGAATAGCACGCGATATCGCGGCGCGAATAGCAGCAAGCCCGCCCGCACCCTCAGCGCAGCTCGCCGCAAGAATTAACGGCGTAGAACCTTGAAAGCGCTGTCGCACGTAGTCGCATTGAAACCGCTTGAAATCCGCGTGCGATTCGGCAGACAATCTAACGGGTTGTCCAAAATAAGAGGTTCTCTATGAGCGAGAAAATCGTTCACGTCACCGATGATAGCTTTGAAGCAGACGTGTTGAAGTCCGACAAGCCGGTGTTGTTAGACTATTGGGCAGAGTGGTGTGGGCCGTGCAAGATGATCGCACCCCTATTGGAGGATATCGCGGATGATTACGCAGATGCGCTAAAAGTCGCAAAGCTCAATATTGATGAAAATCCCTTGACCCCACCGAAGTATGGAATAAGAGGCATCCCAACACTCATGATCTTTAAAGAAGGCAACGTGGAGGCCACCAAGGTCGGTGCCTTATCGAAGTCCCAGCTAAGCGCATTCATCGACAGCCACATCTAAAGGGTAGACGAACGAACGATGGCATGTTACATTTAATATTGCCTTCTCAAGTTCTCCCGAACCCAATCTAACTCACTCTCTTAGCGCGGCGAGCAAACGTCGCGCTAAACCGCCCATTAAATGAATCTTACCGAGTTAAAGCAAAAATCCGCCGCCGAGCTGGTACAAATTGCGGACGATATGAGTATCGAGGGCGTCGCCCGTTCCCGCAAGCAAGACGTCATTTTTAGCATCCTCAAGGCCCACGCTAAGAAAGGCGAGGATATCTCAGGGGATGGCGTGCTGGAAATCCTCCAAGACGGCTTCGGTTTTCTTCGTTCTGCCGATTGTTCCTATCTTGCCGGGCCCGACGATATCTATGTTTCGCCAAGCCAGATCCGACGCTTCAACCTACGCACCGGCGACACCATTACCGGCAAAATTCGCCCCCCCAAAGATGGCGAGCGCTATTTTGCCCTACTCAAGGTTGGCGAGATTAACTTTGAACCCCCGGAAAACGCTAAGCACAAGGTCTTATTCGAGAACCTTACTCCGCTTTTTCCCCATCAGCGGCTGACGCTCGAGCGGGGAAATGGGAGCACGGAAGATCTCACCCCGAGGGTGATCGATCTCGTTGCACCGATCGGAAAAGGTCAGCGCAGCCTCATCGTTTCACCGCCGAAAGCGGGTAAGACCATGATGCTGCAGAGCATTGCTCAATCCTTGACCGGAAATCATCCGGAATGTTATCTGATCGTCCTGTTGATCGATGAGCGACCTGAAGAAGTAACCGAAATGCAACGCTCGGTCAAAGGTGAGGTAGTCTCCAGCACCTTCGATGAACCGGCGACCCGCCACGTGCAAGTGGCTGAAATGGTGATCGATAAGGCCAAGCGCCTGGTGGAGCACAAGCAGGATGTGGTGATCCTGTTGGATTCCATCACCCGACTCGCACGCGCGTACAATACCGTGGTGCCGTCATCGGGTAAGGTGTTGACAGGCGGTGTTGACGCCAATGCGTTACAACGGCCCAAGCGGTTCTTCGGCGCGGCCCGCAACATCGAAGAGGGAGGCAGCCTGACTATTATCGCCACCGCCCTCGTAGACACAGGCTCTCGTATGGACGATGTGATCTATGAAGAATTCAAGGGCACCGGCAACAATGAAATTCACTTAGAACGCAAGATCGCAGAGAAGCGCGTTTATCCCTCGATCAACATTAATCGCTCGGGGACGCGCCGAGAAGAGTTACTCACCAAGCCCGAAGAACTGCAAAAGATCTGGATCCTGCGCAAACTTTTGCAGCCGATGGATGAGATCGCGGCGATGGAGTTTATCCTCGAGCGCTTGAAGATTACAAAAAACAACAGCGATTTTTTCGATGCCATGAAGCGCTGAGTCGCGAGTCTGGCTACCCCGCTCGGTCGGGCGGCCGTGATGCGTTCCCGCCAAAGTGCGCACGACCACTTCCGCCGGTGCGGATGCGGACCCTGCCGCGCGTGCCAGCGCTATTGCATTGCGGGTGCGGCACTACTTCGAGTTACAAATCAGCCTCGCCGCTCAAGGTCAAACAAACCCCTTACGCAATAACGTTATGATTCCGGCAACGAAAATAGCCACATGAATGAGTGGGTTCATCGCGTATAACAGCGATCCGGCCAGAAGCGTGATGATCAAGCCAAGCTCCATCGTGGCCTCAAGCGAACGGTTTTGGCCACCTCGATACAGATAAAATATAAAAATCGACAGGCCGATCGCCAGGACCAGAACGTTTGAAATGGCAAGTTGCATGGCCATATTCCCCCGTTTACAGTAAAGGCAAACAAGAATTCGCGACGGGGATCGAAAGCAGAATCAAGATCACCGCGCCCACCCATGGAACCAGCCGCTTACCGAGCACCACTGCGGCTGAACGCAGTTGTGGTAAACGCCCGCCGAACAGAAAATCCGCGATCCAATGCTCCAACAATAAGCTGACGACCGTTATCGTCGCCAGCAAGCGGAGAAATCCTTGCATCGGATCGTCGATGCACCGCCCGAATGCCGCCTCATCGGCGGCGACGTTGGCGGCAAATAACATCAAGCCGAACACTAGAAGAGCCGAGCGAAAGCGCTTGGAAGTCATATCGGTGAGTTCTCTTTGCATGGCATTCTCCTTTATCAGTTATGGCTGCCGAGAACACAGAACAACCGCAACTTTTTTATGCGGCCCAGTTAATGGTAACCTATTCCCTTCGGAGATTTAAACTGTTGGCCGATATTCGACAACAAGCACAATCGCACCTAATAAGTACAACGAAAGAATCGAGGTATAAAGGCCATGCCGTACGACAGCGAATTCCGCTCGGTTAAACGCCGTTTGAACCGTCTCGAAATCCTACTGGTGGTCAGCATCGTGCTTAGTGCAGGGATTTTGCTCAAGGTTTTGGGGTTTTTACCTTAACCGTGCTCCGACGTAGGGAGCAGATCGTAACTCTTCTAAACCACCAGCCTAAGTAACGCAACGCCCGCCGAGGATCGAGAGAGGGATCTGAACAGCGAAGAGCGCGCGAAACCGCGTGAACGAAGCAAAGAAGTATTGGCCCGTGTGCCCCGCAAAGCGCCGGGCTGCTCCATTACGCCACACTATTTACCCCCTCCCAATCTAGGCCGCTTCCTCCATGAACCGGAAGTTAGTCTTTTGGATTTGTCTTATCGTCCTGGCGATCCTTTTTTTCTACTCGGTAAGGGACATCCTGCTTCCCTTCGTCATCGGAATACTGTTTGCCTATTTGCTGGACCCGATCGCGGATAAGTTCCAATCCTGGGGCCTCTCCAGGGCCACCGCAACCTCCCTCATCGTAGTCTCGTTTTACAGCTTAGCAGCACTACTGACTGTGCTTGTCGCACCTGTTTTGTTTGAGCAGCTCTATGGGCTTTTTAAACAAGTGCCCACGTACATTTCCCGCTTTAATCTCGAGATCCTTCCTCATATGAAACGGCAAATGGGGCAGATCGATCCCAAGATCGCTCAAACCATCTCGCACGAAGCGGGGGTGTTCCTAAACCAGCTAGGCGCAAGTGTGGGTGCCGCCTTGGAGAAGGTGCTGAAATCCGGTTTGTGGCTCCTCAATCTGGTATCGCTCGTGCTGGTCACGCCGGTGGTCACGTTTTACCTGCTCAGAGACTGGGATGCCTTCGTACAAAAGATGGAGCAACTGCTGCCGCGCGAACACGCCCCCGTGATAAAAAAACAGTGGCGCGAGATCGATCTCACGATCGCCGCCTTCATCCGCGGCCAGCTTAATGTGTGTCTGTTGCTCGGGCTATTCTACGGCGCCACTCTGGCCCTGCTTGGGCTTAATTTTGGATCCATCATAGGATTGGTCACGGGGTTGCTTTCCTTTATCCCCTATGTAGGCATGCTTCTAGGAGCCGGCACCGGCTTGTTCGTGGCTTTTTTCCAGTATGGGGGGGATCCCTACCATTTGGGTTTGGTGGCGGGCGTGTTTGCGCTGGGCCAAGTACTTGAGGGCAATTTCATCACCCCCAAGCTGGTCGGCGACAAGATCCGCTTGCACCCCGCGTGGCTGATCTTTGGCATGCTGGCGGGCGCGTCTCTGTTTGGTTTCGTAGGGGTCTTTATCGCCGTTCCGCTGACGGCCGTGATCGGCGTGCTGGTGCGTTTCGCCATCGACCGCTACGTCGGCAGCGAATACTACGGCGAGCATCGCGACGGTGCTCCTCCGAGGTAAAGGCACTTCGATTAATTCGAAGTGCCAAGCAGCATAGGGATATGCCAGTTCTCGAACAGGTAACTGTTTGAGAAATGGAGCAAAGCAAAAGTCGCATTTTTGCTTTGCGATGGGAAAAAATCCACGGAAGGAATTTTTCCAAGTGCCCTAGGGCTTTCGGGCTGGCTGCCAGAGGAC
>JBOHHR010000042.1:0-5954 GCA_050725475.1 Gammaproteobacteria bacterium
GCACGGACAGCTCACGCTCAGTATGGCTGTAAACCCAGCCATTCGCGATGAGTTGTTGCATTATCTGGAGGCTCTGAAAGCCGCCTGAGATGGCCGATCAACCGAAATTTATGCAACGATAGGGTTATCATGGAACTATACAGCCGTTCCGGAAGAAGCGATCGGCGGCCGGGTGGCGACTCCTGGGGGTCGTGCTGTACATAAGTGGCAATGTAAGCCCCACTCTTTGGCCGCCCCGAGATCCCGCATTTGATCGAGGCTGCCGAGCCGGTTTGCGTGCGAAACTCCCGAAAAACTCCCGAACTCACTTTGTCGCGTGTTTGCACGGGTTATGTAAGTGCTTGATATTGTAGGTGGCTATGGGTCGGCTCGAACCACCGACCTCAGCATTATGAGAGCGCTTATTGGCTTATAATGTATTGTTTTAATTGACAACATGCCGGGGCGATCGTTGCGTAAGTGCCTGACTGTGCATAACGGTGCTGCACTGATTCCCGAAAAATTCCCGAACACACATTGAGGCGAAAAGGCCGTGCCCCTATGCGCTTGAGCCGCGAGTGGGTCGCCAATTGGGCTCTGGCGGCGGCATTCGATAAGTTCAAATAAACCGTACTGCGCGCTGTCTCAAGGATTGGATCTTTCGCGACTATGCAGAACCATTACAGCACATCACGTAGGTCCGGGCGCCGTCGGCAGCGGGGCGGCTCATGAACCACTGGTCGGTATTGCGTCTGGTGCGCATGCTGCCGGGGCCGAAGCCGCATAACCCGTACTTCGACGCAGCGAAGCGCCCATCACACGCCGGTCGGCTTCCGCAACCATCATCCCAGCGAGCACACCCACAAGGGTGCCGTTGCTAGAAAACGCCTGGGATAAATCGCAATCTACTCGATTGCGTCACGGCTTCGCTACAGCGTGGCAGCCTGCCGCTTCACGCCTGCTTTAACGGCTCGCCGGCCCGGATTGAAGCGTATCGCCGAAACGCCGCGCCTCTCTTGCCAGCGTGTAGGCTGTGATGGCAGACGATGCCGGATAGCCGGCCGCCTGTAAGGCACGGGCCGCCCAGGTGTTGCAGGTGTTGAAGAGATGAAAGGTTCCGCGCGCGGGGTAAAATCGGCTATCGCCATAAAGTCCTCGGCCGAGTGGCGCCGTGGCGCCTCCGCCCGTTCTCGCAAAACTTTTATCGATATAGCCCACCACGCGCTCGAAATCGTGCCGGGGCAGATCAAATTTGATGATCTCGCGGTACGGAGCATAATGGGCGAGGGGGCCGCTGAAGCCAACTACATGTAATACGCTCTTAGTTGGGAACAACAGGGCTTTGAGGGCATATCCCGAGTTGAAGTTTGGCGCCTGATAAAAATCCCAATCGCCCCAGCCAAATTCTAGATACTGCGCCGTCGGAAAATCTCGACGCTCGGGCAGGAGATCGCCTGGAAGATCGGAGACTTTGATCACGACACCGGCATGCCAGCGATCAACAAGCAAAAAAGCCGAGGCAGTCGGTCCACCCTGAGGAAGTGCATCGGTTGCTTCTTTGATCGGTGTGGTACAAGCTCCACAGACGGCGATTACCATTAAGAGCGGGAGGCATCGCTTCAGAGCCGCCATCGGGTTAGAAAATCCGCGACCTCTTGCAACCGCCGACGATGGGTCTCAAGGCTCAGGTCTTGGAACGGATGGGCGAACTCAGGATGTTTTAGCACTCGGCCCCCCGGCTTTCTGCCATGCTCGCCAGATCTTGGATGTCCTCAGGTAGAACCTCTCCGAGCACACCCTCATGGTCTACGCCATCGAGCAGGGCGCTGATTTTATCGCGCCCGGCGTCGTGATCACCAAGGACGGTGCGCTCATCGCACGCTGCACCATAACAATGCTTGGTGTTTGTTATTTGCCACCAAAACCACAAGTTTCTCTGGACCAGTGATGATTATGGCTAAAGATCAAGAACGGCTTATCAGCCTCGATTGGATGCGTGGATTGGTCATGGTGCTCATGGCCCTAGACCATGCCTCGATGATTTACAACAGCGGCCGCCTGGCCTTGGATTCGGCGGCGACCTATGCCCCAGGTACGCCTCTGCCGTGGGCGCAGTTCCTGACCCGCTGGGTCACGCACCTGTGCGCGCCCACCTTCGTGTTCCTGGCGGGCGCCGCCTTGGCCCTGAGCTGCCATCACCGTGGCGCAAGCGGGCATTCAGAACGACGCATCGATAGGGGCATCGTGATCCGAGGGCTCATCATCGCTTCCTACGATCTTGTCCTGAGACCGTTTCTCATTACGCAGAGGCCGGTGCTTCAGGTCATGTTCGCCATCGGCATGGGCATGATAGCGATGGTGTGGTTGCGGCGCCTCGATGCCGTCGTCTTACTCACTGCGGCCGTTTTGTGGTTCCTCGTCGGGGAGGCGGTCACAACATTCTGGTGGGACCCCGCTTCGGGCAATCCTCCCCTGTGGGCCGCGTTCACCATGGCGGTATACCGCAGCGATGCCCTCACGATCCTCTACCCGGCGATCCCGTGGCTTTCGGTCATGATGCTGGGCTGGGTGTTCGGCCGCTACCTCCTCTTCGCGCAGATGGGATCGGGACATTCTCCCGTTGGGTTCCTGAGTGGCTCTGGCGCTGCGTTGCTTGCGGTGGCTTTGATCGTCAGGGCGGGGAACGGTTACGGCAACATGGTGCTCCTGCGTGAGGACAACACCTGGGTGCAATGGCTACATGTGAGCAAATACCCGCCCAGCCTGAGCTTTATCGCCCTAGAACTGGGGTTGATGTGCCTCTTGTTAGCGGCGTTTATGGCGTTAGCAAAACGCGTCAAGCCCGGGCAGAAAAATCTGCTCTTGGTGTTCGGGCAAACGGCGCTCTTCTTCTATTTCATCCACATTCCTGTGCTGGCCGTACCCGCGCTGGTACTCGACCTGTTCCGCGCTGGCTCGCTCGCCTGGGCCTACGGGGCGGCACTCATCGGGCTTGCGGTGTTGTATCCGCTATGCCGGAAATACCGGGATTACAAATTTGCCCATCCAGGGTCGCTGGTGCGCTACCTCTAAGACACGACTTGCGCAGCACATCGAGAATCTTAAGCTCTAAAGGGATTACGGAGGCATCGCATGCCAGAGCAGATTTCCAAGTATCCGGAGGTGACTAACATTTGCTGTGGGAGCCGCAGCAGGTCGGCTCTTTCGCAAGAAAGATTTCCGAAAGACCATGATTCGGCATCGAAGAGGAGATAGCGCGCGCGATCTGGTCCGCCCGAGGAGGCAAGCCGCCTAATGGAGGCTTGCATCGCCCATCTGGACATGGATGCGTTTTACGCATCGGTGGAGCTCTTGCGTCATCCCGAGCTCAAGGGCTTGCCCGTGGTGATCGGTGGCAAGCTTCGAAGTGGGCCAGGCAAAGAGCAGCGGTACTTCCCCCGTTTAGGAGCGTATGTCGGTCGGGGGGTCGTGACCACCGCGACTTATGAGGCCCGGGCCTTTGGCGTGCGCTCCGGCATGGGTCTGATGAAAGCCGCGGCCCTCGCTCCCCAAGCGATTTTGCTGCAGGCGGATTTCGAGGAATACCGGCGCTACTCGCGGCTGTTTAAAGTGGCGGTGGCCGAAATTGCACCGAAGATCGAAGACCGCGGTATCGACGAGATCACCATCGATCTGACCGGTGTCCCCGGCGAAACCTTGGCGCTTGCCCAAAGCATCAAGGACGCCGTCCGGGGTGCCACTGGCTTATCCTGCTCCATCGGCATCGCGCCCAACAAGCTGCTCGCCAAGCTCGCCTCGGATCTCGAGAAGCCGGATGGTTTGACCGTACTCGTGCCCAACGATTTGCCAACACGTATCTGGCCGTTGCCGGCGGGAAAGATCAACGGCATCGGCCCGAGAGCGAGCGCGAAGCTCGAGGCACTGGGGATCCGAACCATTGGGGAACTCGCCGCCGCAGACGCAGAGAGGCTAGTCGAGACCTTCGGTCGACGCTATGCGAGCTGGCTGTTGGATGCCGCCCATGGGCGCGACGAGCGCCCCGTGGTCACCTTGCGGGAGCCCAAATCGCTAAGCCGCGAGATCACCTTCGAGCGCGATCTGCATCCCCGAGAGGATCGCGAGGCCCTCACCGAGATCCTCCTTGATCTCTCTCGGCACGTGAGTGGCGATCTGGTGCGCAAGGGTTATTTCGCTAAGACCATCGGCATTAAGCTTCGCTACGAAGATTTCCGCACCCTGACCCGCGCCGTGACGTTCGATCGGGCGATTGCCGATGCTGAAGCGATCCGTAGCGCGGCGCGCGCCTGCCTCAAACGGGTGCCACTAGATCGCAGGCTGCGCTTGCTCGGGATAAGGGCTGCGGGACTGATGCGACCAGGACAGGGCCCGACGACACGATAGCTCGCGCATCCTCTGGAGCCGACAAATCAGCTCAGGAAGATCTCTCACTGAGAAACGTCGCAGCGCAAGAGCTGCATTTAACATAGACGACATAAGGCTAAGGGATGCGACGGTCGAAAGCCACCTCATTGTTCCGGCGAAGTGAACATACACACGGTGAGCGGCGCGCTTCGCTGTCTTATACAGCTTCTATCGCTCAAGGCGTGCTCCGCTTGCGCTTGGTGCAGAGGGGGTGACGGAACTCCTACTTTTACTTCCGTTCCAAGGAACTCAGCGAGCACAAGTGATAGGTCTTGCCGTCAAAGGCCGCCTTTGCTTCGTAGGCGATCGGCGGCATCTCCCTTTCCCGCGAAGTCGCCGTGCTGTAGGCCCAGCGCACGAGTATGGAGGGCGCCGGAGCCGGTGACCAAGCAGTCCCCTGCTCGGCGCACGGTATCGTTCGGGAGCTGCCGCTTGACCAGCGCGTAGGCGGCATTGCAAAGCTCGGCATTCGGGCCGGCGATCGATCAGCGCCCCACCAAAAAACAGCAGTGCGCCAATGGCGATGAGCACGACGACAAACAAGGATGTTGCGAGTTTCATCGGCTACTCCTCCGATCATCACCGCGAGAACAAACGGGGGTCTCAAGTCTTGGCATCACAGGCCATACTATGGAGGTTTTGATTTCGAGGGAAGAGCCTGGATTTGCCTGCGGTGTCTGATGCGGATCGCGGGTAGCGGGTAGCGGATGTTTATCCTCGGCACGCTCGCGGGTTGCGCTACTGAGATCCTGCCAAAGGCACAGGGTCCTCCCGTTGTCCGCTCCCTTACGGTCTACGAGGAGCTAGTTCGCCGCCATCCCTCAAAGCGGCTGGTGGACCGCATGACATCCCGCAGTTCTTTAAGGGCACGATACCATCCGATGAGATCACTGAGACTAAACGCAGCATTCGCCGGGCTGGGGTTGGGTGTCACGAAGACGTTTGTGGTGCCGATTGCAATGGGCTGCTTGCCCCAGGATTTGGGCGACTCGACGCCTTCGCCATACCTGAGGTAATGCGTGTAGGCCAGCCTACCGTGGAACCAGGCAATGCCGGGCCGGTAGCGGAGGAGCTTTTCCCGTAAAACCGGTGCCCAGATCTTGAAATCCTTAATCCTAAGTTCTGAGGCGCCTGCGCTCGGACGTTTGACGACATCGGTGAACCCTATCCTTGTAGGTTCGAAAAAGCCTCTCCACGGCTTGGGGGCTGGGCACTAAAGCTTCCGGTATCAAGCCCGAGGCATTGAGTGCTTTCCAGAAACAATTCGCGGGCCTGGCGAAGTAAAAGCCCTGTTCAACGGAATACCAGGAGGGATTCAGGCCGATCGACACGATCTCCAACCCTTCCTGCGGATGATCGGGAAGGGTACAGTTGGCGTGGCTCGTATTCACGCCCGGGCCTATTGGCAAGCGCCTTGTCGTCCTCTGCCTCGCTCACGTCGCGCCAAGCAGTTTCGCGGTCTTGGCGACGTCCTTGGGCTTCACCCAGAAAATCGCGCCGAAGCGCCCTTCGCCCGCAGTGACCGCATCGAGCGCCGTAACGGTGATCTTAGC
>JBOHHR010000043.1:0-6133 GCA_050725475.1 Gammaproteobacteria bacterium
CCCCAAACCCCTAATAAGCCGATCAGTAAACCGACGACAATGGACTTGCCGTTTTCTTTCCACCAGCTCTTTAAAGCCTCGACTTGTTCTTCATCGCTGCGTAATTCGTTCATCTGCTCCTCGCGACGATTTGGTATGTTTTCTAATGGCCCCCCGGATCGAGGATCGCCGAATTTTATGGGGCACTTCGATTAATTCGAAGTTCCCGGCGAGCGGGTGCGCCACGGATGGTGCACCCTGGCTTTCAAGCGCAGCAGGAAAGCGCAGCGCTGAAAGTGCCGCACATGGTTCAAACAGGTAACTATTTGAACCATGGAGCAAAGCAAAAATCGCATTTTCGCTTTGCGATGCGAGAAATTCCACGGATGGAATTTTTCGAAGAGCCCTATAGATTAGCAAACTCTTTTTGCAGATACGCAGCGAGCTCGCTTCCCGCCACGGTGACCTGCCCCGATGAGATCCGCAGATGCTTAACGGTTACCACGCCTTGGGAGACTTCATCTTCGCCGAGCAGCAACGCGATCCTGGCGCCGCTTTTATCCGCTCGCTTGAACTGGCTCTTGAAGCTATCCGAACCACAGTGGGTGACCAGGCGGATATGAGGCATTGCTTCCCGCACCGATTCCGCGACACGCAGGGCGCTGCCGTAATACTCTTCACCGCCCACGATAAGATAGAGGTGCGGCTCATTGCTACCCCGGGCCATGTCGTTCAGTGGCGTTTCGCGCAAGAGATCGATAAGCCTGTCCATGCCGATGGCAAAGCCCACTGCCGGTGTGGGTTCCCCTCCAAAATGTTCTACCAAGCCATCGTAACGCCCGCCGCCACAGACCGCTCCCTGCGCCCCCAATTCCGTAGTCAACCATTCAAACACGGTCTTGCCGTAATAATCCAATCCTCTTACCAAACGTGGGTTGACGTGGTATTCGATGTCGTTGTGCTCAAGAATTTTCCGCAATTGTCGAAAGTGCTGCTCTGACTCCTGGTCCACATAGCGCTCGAAGGTGGGAGCGCCCTGGATCAACTCCTGCAGCTCAGGGTTTTTGCTATCAAGTATGCGCAAGGGGTTGCTTTGCAAGCGGCGACGGCTGTCTTCGTCCAGCTTTTCGGCGCTGGCACCAAAGTACGAAACCAGATCGTGACGAAACTGGGCGCGCGTGATAGCCGTGCCCAAGGTGTTGATCTCCAGCCGCAAACCGCGTAGGGCCAATAGGCGCCAAAGGCGACGGGTGAGGATAATGAGCTCGGCATCGATATCCGGACCGGGCATACCGAATGCTTCCGCCCCAATTTGGTAAAACTGGCGATAGCGTCCTTTTTGTGGGCGCTCTCGCCGGAACATGGGGCCCATGTACCACAGCCGCTGCGCTTGGTCGCGAAAACGATTGTGCTGTAGAACCGCGCGCACCGCACCGGCTGTCCCTTCGGGTCGTAGCGAGAGACTGTCACCATTGCGGTCCGTGAAGGTATACATTTCCTTTTCAACGATATCGGTGGTTTCTCCGATGGACCTTTCAAACAAGGAAGTCTGCTCAAGAATGGGCAAGCGGATCTCTTCATAGCCGTACGATAGCAACACTACCTGCGCGGTGTGCTCGAGCCGCTGCCATAAGGGCGTTCTGTCCGGGAGGATGTCATTCATCCCCCGTACGGCTTTAATAGTGCTCACGGCGATCCGCCAAGCAAGGCATGCAAGCGAGCGCTGCCTTCTCGCAGTGACCTTGGGAAGAAACGACGAAAATTCAGTGCCACGCCCATTGCTGAGATCCGAAACCGATACGGGCTACGGGCGAGCCCCTTGGTCATCCAGAGTGAAGCGCGCTACGCCTTTATGCATGAATTGGCTTATTTCCACACGCTCACCGTCATAGCGCACGCTTACCTCGGAGGCATTTCCCAAGACGAGCTTGAACGGCTGTTCTCCGCTGAGCGAAATGACCTCTCCGGGTTTTGCCAGACCGTAAAAGAGGGATTTTTTGGCCGCATCCGTGATCTCAATCCATGCTTGTTTCATGGGCTGGATCTCGATCCGGCGCGGAGGCGGTTTTATGCTCTCTGGAGGGGATTGGTGCTGCTGCGTGCCGACCACCTCCAGGGGTGAGGCCTTATCCGCGATTTGGGTTTTGGATCCTTCCGATACCGGCGTTTTCTTGTCGGCGGCGATTTTTTCAATGCCGGGCTTGTCCACGTCGATTTCGAGCGCAGGTGAGCTACCTGTGGTCAAGCTTTCTAAGGAGATGGTTTTATCCATCCCGTCGTTCCAACGCGCCTGCCACCACGATACCATCCAGAACCCCAGCACGCCAACGATAAGGTACCCTGCGATCTTAAACACCCACCCGCCGCCGATAGTCTCTTGTGTACCTAGCCCCGAGAAGGGATGAATCAACGCTCCGTCGTCTTCCAACCGTTCTTTGTGCAAAAAGCCCTCTGCATCCAATCTCATCAACCGAGCGTAGCCCCGCAAGTAACCGCGAGCATAAGCGGCGGGACGCAGGTGCTGGTATTGATCTTCTTCCAGAGCTTGGACGATTGCCGGTTTTAGGTTAAGTCGCGCGGCAACCTCGTCAATGGACATTCTTTGCGCTTCACGGGCTTGGCGAAGCCTGTCCCCGAAACCGGATGCCATCGGAGCGGTGCTTTCGCGATCATGCACTAACGAGGATCTCCCAGCAACCGAGTCTCTTGCGAATCGGGAAACTTGGAGCGCAAGGAAAGGGCATAGCTCGCTTCGGCGTCTTGGTTGCCGAGCTCGCGCTCGACGCGAATCCCTAACCACAACGATTGCGCATCGTGCGGGGCGACTTCTTGGTAGCGCTGCAGATACCCCCGTGCCGCGAGATATTCTTTTTTCTTAAAGCTCAGATCCGCCATTTGATAGAGGGCTACCGCGACACCGGGATTTACCCTCAGAGCCTTGCGAAAATAAGTCTCTGCTTGTTTTGGATCCTTAGCCAGTAAGGAGCAGGTACCGGCATTGGTATAGGCCGCCTCCGATGAGGCATAAGCCGGGTCTTCCAAGGCTTGCAAGAACATTTTTATCCCTTCTGCGGTCTTACCCTTTTGACACAAAAATTGTCCGTAATTGTTCAGGGCTAGAGAGTCTTGCGGATCCAGATCAACGGAACGCCGGTAATGTTCCTCCGCTGCATCCATTTTCCCCATGCGGTTATACAAAACACCGAGCATGCTGTGGGCGGCGGCAAAATTCGCATCGGCCTCCACGGCTTTCTGTAACTTGTTGAGCGCGACGTCGTATCGGCCCTCTTCCATGTAGGCGACCCCGAGCTTCATGTTTACATCCGCGAGCTGTGCGGGGGTGTAATCCGAATCGCGCACCACCGCCTTGCTGCAAGAGGCAAGAACCATCACCAGTACGGTAAGCGGTAACGCCTTAAGCACTTGCGTACCTATCATGCCGCGGCCCTGGCAGGGCGGTGTCGGGTAGCCCGCGCCAGAACCTTGCCGACGAGCTGCCCGCAGGCGGCATCGATATCGTCGCCGCGTGTCTTGCGGGTAATCGTCATCAACCCAGATCGCAACAACACCTCTCGAAAGCGATCGATGACCTCCGGGGCAGGGCGCTGATACGGCGCCGCAGGGAAAGTATTGAACGGAATGAGGTTGACCTTAGCGGGAAGCCCGCGCAGCAGCGCACCCAGTTCGCGGGCACACTTCTGGGAGTCATTGATGCCCGCCAGCATGACGTATTCGAAGGTTACTTGGGACCGTTTGTCTACATCATCGATGTAGCGTCGGCAAGCGGCCAGCAGATCGGGGATGGGGTAGCGCTTATTAATGGGAACCAGCTGTTCGCGCAACGCGTCATTGGGCGCGTGCAAGGACACCGCCAGGCTCACCGGACACAAGGCCTTTAAGCGGTCTATCTCAGGAACGATCCCTGCGGTGCTCACCGTGATCCGGCGGCGAGCTAAACCATACGCCAAATCATCACGCATGATGCCGATGGCGCCGGCCACGTTGTCCAGATTCAGCAGCGGCTCCCCCATGCCCATGAACACGACATTGGTAATGGGTTTTGGCCCATGCCCTAACTCCTCCAAGCGTCGCTTAGCCAACCACAGTTGGCCAACTATTTCAGCCGTGCTGAGATTGCGCGCATAACCCTGCTTCGCGGTGGAGCAAAAACGGCAATCCAAGGGACAGCCCGCCTGCGAAGACACGCATAAGGTTCCGCGATCTTCTTCCGGGATAAAAACCGTCTCCACCCTGTTTCCTCCTTGAAGCTCGAGCAGCCATTTGCGCGTGCCGTCCTGAGACAGGTTTTCTAAGATGATTTCCGGGGCCGTGATCTGCGCCCTTACCTCGAGTTTTGCCCGCAACGATTTGCTCAGGTTGCTCATGTCCTCAAAAAGGGAGACCCCCTGCTGGTGGATCCACTTGAGGGTCTGGGTTGCCCGGTAGGGTTTCTCCCCCAAAGACACAAAAAAGCCCTCTAGGGCTTGGCGTTCGAGTCCCAATAGATTGCGTGAGCCTTCCATTTGAAATTACCCTTACCTAAGGCTGTTTATGAGAACAATTATCGCACACGCGAATCGTCCCGTCTTCCACACATACCGAAATGGCGGGACCGGCCATAAGTTGATCCACGCCGCCATGAGGTGGGAGCGGCGGATTACATGCCCAAAAGCGCTTTATCGGCGATGGGCCTGCGACGCAGCATTTCTAACGCGGTGGAAACGTCCAAGCTGCGGGCCGCAATCGCGGAACAATACCGGGTGCTGGCGCAAATTAATCTAGAGCTTCAGCGCAAAAATGCCGAGATTCAGCAATGCCACCACATGCTTTCCCATGAGATGCGGACAGCGCTCACTTCTGCCCGAGAGTTTGTGTCGATGGTGCTGGATGGGCGCGGAGGCCTCTGAGCGAGGCACAGCGTGAATATCTACTCGTGTGTCGACCGCCCCTTGCCCGTGGGATCGATGATCTCCAGGGTGTAGGTTTTCTTTGGCGCCGGGGCTAAAGCCTCGTTCAACTCCTCCGCGCGAAATCGAAAGCGGCCGGGGCCGTCATGGGCATGCACAGGGCCGTCAAAAGAGCTGCAAGCTTCATCCACCAAACCCCGTTTTTTGTTCCGCTTATTGTTATCCATAGCATAGCGACCGGAACGGAACAATGTGAATATTTCACAGACGTATAGCGACCGGATGTGGCAAGCTACCGATGAGGGGCAGTTTTCGTAGCTGTATAGCTATGCAAACAAGAATGCACTAGCCCAGACAGGGTGATTACCACCCGATATTAAAAGAAGGAGGGCACTATGCACAGACTCACTATCCCAACTATTTTCGCACTAGCGATGATTGGACCATCCCCCAACGCTGCACAACTGACGCCAAAGCCGCCCAAGCCAGTGATCTTGAGCGTGGTCCAGGATGCTCGAAATCAGCTTGTTATTTCGGGCGAAAACTTTGGTTCCGCGTCGCCTCTCGTTCGCTTGGGCGATCGGCTCGTAGACGTCAAGCGCTTTGCAACGAAGCAGATAGTGGTGGATTTACCCGCAGGTATCGAAGCGGCGACGTATCCTCTAAAGGTCACCGGCAGTAACGGTTCTGACACCGCCAGTATGGCGGTCTTCGCTGGCCGCTAGCAGTGGGTGTAGCGCTGTATTCTTAGAGATGTCAGGCGTCTTACGGCCTGACGACGCGTGATACGCTCAGGCCACCATATGTGGACCCCCGTATTTGGGCGTGCTACGATTTTACGCTCAAAAGGGAGGGGTGTTAGTAGGATTCTTAAAACCATGAACAAAAGGAGCATCCAATGAAGCAATTCTTTGTAGTAATGTCAACTCTTGTCAGTACAGCGCTTTATGCGGCGACTGTATCGGCGGACGAGGGCTGCGCCAATCTAGGGTTAGGCAACAAATCGCAGATCTATGCAGCGTTGCGGCAAGCGCTATCAGACGTGGTAGGCGGAGGAGGAAACGGAGGTCTTAACAACAACATGTGGGCCAGCATTGTGGATCGGGACGGCAAGGTCTGTGCCGTAGCCCGATCGGGGGCTGATCGGGGCGATCAATGGCCGGGCAGCCGAGTCATCTCGGCCCAGAAGGCCAACACCGGGAACGCCTTCAGTCTACCCTCGGATGTTCAGGGCTTCCCGGCACCGC
>JBOHHR010000044.1:0-3331 GCA_050725475.1 Gammaproteobacteria bacterium
AAACAAGGGGTCCGAGGCCTCTCGCCTATGAGCAATTCTTTTCTCGCCTCGGCCAGCGGCTAATCCATATTCTGACCGCCCAGACTCGGGCCGGCCAGTTATATGAGGTAGATATGCGGCTGCGACCGAGCGGGCAGTCCGGCCCTCTGGTAAGCTCCCTACCTGCTTTCGAAAAATATCAACGCACCAGTGCCTGGACCTGGGAGCACCAAGCGTTGGTGCGGGCACGTCCCATCATCGGGCCGCCGAGCCTGTTGCGGTCCTTTCAGGTAGTCCGGCGGGAGGTGCTGTGCGCGCGGCGTGATCCCAGCCGTCTGCAACAAGAGATCAAGGACATGCGCGTGAAGATGGCTGCGGCAAAGGCAGGAAGGCGAGGCGCCGCGTTTGACGTCAAAAATGATCGCGGGGGCATGGTCGATATCGAGTTCCTGATCCAGTATTGGGTATTACGCTTTGCGGCAGAACATCCTAAGCTTATCGAGCACACCAGCACTCTTAGCCTGTTACAGGTCTTGGGCGGGCGTGGGTTGATCACGAAAGAACACAAGAACGTGCTTATCGAAGCTTATCGCCGTTACCTCAGTACCGAGTACCGCCTGAAACTCACTGAACAGCGCTTGCCGCCAGAAAAAGAGACCCTTGGGGGATTTCCGGCCAGGGTCAAAGAGATCTGGTGTCAGGTGCTGGGTAACGACTGACTGGGGACTCAAGTCCGAGTAATCTTCCTTCAGCTTACAGAGGCCTCAGCCAGGCGGCTTACTGCGCCCGTCCTTTGGCCTCGGGCCGATAGGACTTACGATCCTGCACCATATGTCCTTCTAAGATCACACTCCGGCGTTGCCCGGCTAACTCGTGCAACACCGGCCCTAAGAACTCCTGATCGTGCCATACAATGCCTTCTTCCGGCCTTTCGGCACAAAACACCACATGCTATTTGCAGTCCCATCTCGAATGACTTAAGCTCTCAAACGTTGACATCTCATTGCCTCCTAGGTTGGAACGCCAAGCCCCTCGGAGGCAATATCTTCTTTCCAACTAAATCTTCAGGCCAAGCCTTGAGAGTCTCCCTGGTCAAACCAGGGGCTTACCTGTCAGAGAGTTAGGAACGGCTGGGCTTTTTCTTCGATCTTGATGGGGTTGCCTGGTTGCTTAACAGTTGGTTGCGGGTGCCTTTCAAGTACGATTGTGCGGTTGGTTGGTCATTGACGCACCTGGCCATTACTATCGCCCCGACCAGGCAGGCGACGGTCGCAATTGCCCGCTCCTTTCTGCGTTCAGGCGACGGGTCGTCTATTTGCTTCGAGAAGATTTCGATCATTGCGCTGATGCCTTTGGCGACGCTTTCCCGCACCACAGGGCCCGCCCGCGCGATTTCGCTTCCAAGGGCCGGTACGGCGCAACCCGTCCCTGGATCCTTGAGGTGCTCTTCCGTCAGATAGAGATCGACTAGGCTGGCGAAACCGCTCTTTGTCCGTGCATTCTCCAACACTTTATGCCACCCGCTCACCGATTCACCAAATGCGGCTTCTATGGCTTCAGACGTGAGTGCCTCTTTCGAGTCGAAATGGGTATAGAACCCGCCATGGGTAAGTCCGATCTCGCTCATCAGCTCGGCCACACTAATCCCATGTAACCCTCGTTCGCGAAGGAGTGTCGATGCGGCCTTAACGATCTCTTGTCGCGTCCTGGCGGCCTCTGCTCTTGAACGTCGCATACGTGATTCTCTACTAACCCAGCTTTTCAGTACGGGAGCCGCCTACAGAAGGCCAACCAAAAACAACTGCGCGGTACCTCTTGACATATTTACATTACTATCATAATCTATTATTAGATTATGTACATCATCTATATGTTCGGGCGATTAGCTCGACAGTGAGAACAATTAGGAGCGAATGTCATGACTAATATCTTTTCTCGGATCACTAAAGAGCTGGCGTCTTGGATAGCTATTTGTCGATTCCTGCGGGGATTGGACCGCTGTGGGCCGAATTTCAAGCTGGGAGACGAAGCGAAAGCGATCTTTGACCTGCCGCCGAAACACTACAAACCCCGCCAGCGCAACGGCTGGCACTTGAAAAA
Source organism: Gammaproteobacteria bacterium (assembly GCA_050725475.1). Lineage (GTDB taxonomy): Bacteria > Pseudomonadota > Gammaproteobacteria > JBOHHR01 > JBOHHR01 > JBOHHR01. The sequence continues at coordinate 2,080 of JBOHHR010000044.1, forward strand.
CCTCCTCTTGGCACTCTGCGGTCTCATTGCAGGCAATTCAGCAACCGCTGCATTTACCGAGCAACCTTATGAAATTCGGGCGCGGCTCGACGCCGCACCCGGAAACATCACCGTGACGTTTGATGGGCGGGTAATTATCAGTCTGCACCAGTTTTACGGTCCCGCCTACTCCGTTGCGGAACTGGGCGAGGATGGCTCCCTGAAGCCCTTTCCGAATACACAGTTCAACGACAGGATCGAGCGCACGCACCTTCGGCTTGATTCCGTTCTTGGGATCCGCTCGGACAGTGAGGGCATCGTCTGGATGCTCGACAATGGTCTGCGAAGCCAGGTGGTCCCGAAACTCGTCGGGTGGGACTCTAAACACGACACGCTCTACAGAGTCATCGAGCTGCCGCCGCCCGCAACACCGCCGGATGCCTTTGTTAATGATTTCGCGATTGACCCCAAGCGCAACGCCATCTATATCGCAGATCCGGCCGGTGGATCGGACGCGGGATTAATCATCGTTGACCTAAAGACAAATCGCACGCGCCGTGTTCTTCAAGGTCATCATAGCGTGATCCCGGAGCCCGTCGATCTCATCATTGACGGTCGACCCGTTCAAATCAAAAAAGAGGATGGCACCATTCATCGCCCACGGTTAGGCGTAAATCCCATCACCATAGATACTAAAAACGAGTGGGTCTATTTTGGCCCTATGAGCGGCCTGAGCCTATACCGCGTGCGCGCCGACGACTTAGCGAATGAGCAACTGAGCGAAGTCATGCTCGAAGATCGAGTCCAGCGGTATAGCAGTAAGCCCATTTGCGATGGGATTTCCATCGATCAGAGCAACAACATCTACCTTGGCGATCTCACCGCGAACGCCATCGGCGTCATTACACCCGACCGCAAGTACACTCGGCTCGCGCAATCGAACGATCTCTCGTGGGTCGACTCCTTTAGTTTCGGTCCTCAAGGCGAACTTTACGCGGTAGTAAATCGCTTGCACCAATCCGCGGTCCTCAATGCGGGAGAGGCACTCTCGAAGCCCCCTTACTTTGTACTTCGGGTAAGGGCGTACGATAACGGCGTCCCGGGGCGCTGACTAGAGCAATCAAAACGTAGAGCAATGGAGGTCATATGGCAACGCAATTACACCAAACAATTCCAGGGTGTGTATTCCGGACCATTGTGATCGCTGATTCCGGTCGATTGTGATCGCTGATTCCGACGGAAGATGATCGCTGATTCCGGGCATCGTGATCGC
>JBOHHR010000045.1:0-5692 GCA_050725475.1 Gammaproteobacteria bacterium
GCCTCGGCTGCGGTCTTGCCCTGGCGCAGACCTTCCATCGCAAACTCGACGATCAGGATCGCGTTCTTGGCTGAAAGCCCGATCAGGGTGACCAAGCCCACTTGGAGATACACGTCATTTTCGAGTCCTCTCGCCCAGGTAAACAAGAGCGCTCCAAAGATCGCGAACGGTACTGAAAGCACCACGCCGATCGGCAGGGTCCACTTCTCGTACTGCGCGGCGAGAATAAGGAACACCATGATGAGCCCGAACACGAACACGACGGCCGAGGTCCCGCCGCTTTTCTTCTCCTCGTACGCCTGTCCGGCCCAGGAGAACGAGTAATCGCTAGGGAGCACCTCCTGAGCCACCTCCTCCATCGCCGCGAGCGCCTGGCCAGAGCTGTAGCCTGGAGCGGGATTGCCAGTCACCTTCGCGGCCGGAAAGCCGTTGAAGCGCGTCAGTAGATTCGGCCCCGTGACGTAGCGCTCGGTGGCGAGCGCGGAGAGCGGTACCATCTTGCCTTCCGCCGAGCGCATGTAGATGTTTTCAAGATCTGCCGGATCGTTCCGGTACTCGGGTTCCCCCTGGATAATTACCTGCCAGATGCGGCTGAATTGGGTGAACTGGCTGATGTAGGCGGAGCCGAAGAAGGCCTGCAAGGTTTGGAAGGCCGTTTCGACCGGCACTCCGAGGAGCTCGGCCTTGGCCCGGTCCAGATCGAGGTAGAGCTGCTGCGAGGAGGCGGTGAAAAGGGTGTTTACTCCGGCGAGCTCTGGGCGTTGTTGCGCCTTAGCCAGGAACTTGCGCGTCACCCGCTCGAGCGCCGCCGGATCGCCAGAGCCCCGATTCTGGATGTAGAACTCAAACCCGCCGGTGGTTCCGAGGCCCGGGATCGATGGCGGGTTGATTATCAGGGAGATCCCTTCTTTGATGGAGGCGAGTTGGCGGTTGAGCGTCGAAAGTAGATTAAAGGCGGAGAGTTCGGGGCCTTCCCGCTCCTCGAACGGTTTGAGGGAAACAAACAGCACGGCGGCATTGGTCTTGTTCTGCGAATCGACCAGGCTATAGCCCGCGAATTGGCCGATGTCCGCCACCGCAGGGTGAGTAGCGACCATCTGCGCCGCGCGACTGGTTACTGCCGAAGTACGTTCTAAGCTCGCCGCATCGGGCATGAGGTTGATGCCGAAAACGTAGCCTTGATCCTCCTCGGGAACGAAGCTGCCCGGCACTACCCGGAACAGGAATACGGTCAGGGCGAGCGTGGCCAAAAACAACCCGGTGGCAACCAGCCCGTGAGCGAGCACCCAGCGCACGCCGGCAACATAGCGATCGGTCAGCCGCCCAAACGCCGCCTCGAACCACTTGAAGAAACCCTTCTTTTCATGATGTCCCGGTTTGAGGATCAAGGCCGCTAAGGCGGGTGAGAGGGTTAGCGCCACCACGCCCGAGAGCACCATGGAGATGGAGATGGTGATCGCGAACTGCTTGTAGAGCGTGCCGGTCATCCCTCCCAGGAAGGCAACCGGCAAGAATACCGAGACCAATACCAGCACGATGGCGATGAGGGCCCCTGCGAGCTCCCCCATCGCCTTCTTCGCGGCTTCCTTGGGTGCGAGGCCGAGCGCAGCCATGTTATGTTCAACATTCTCCACCACAATGATGGCGTCGTCGACCACCAAACCGATGGCGAGGATCATGCCGAAGAGCGTCAGCATGTTGGTCGAGAACCCGAGGAGGTAAAGCCCGGAATAGGCCCCCACGATCGTGATCGGTACGGCGAGGGTAGGGATCACCGTAGCGCGCAGGCTCTGCAGGAACAAATAGACCACGAGCACCACCAGCACCACGGCCTCGAAGAAGGTGTGCACCACCTTGTCGATAGAGGCCTCGGTGAACTTACTGGTATCGAGGACCACCTTGTAGTCGAGCCCTGTTGGGAAGCTCTTCTTCAGCGTCTCGAGCTGTTCCCGTACCAATCGCGAGGTCTCGAGCGCGTTGGCTCCCGGCTGTTGATAGACCGCGAGCAGGGTCGCCGGTTTGCCGTTGAGCTGGCTCTGCATGGAATAGTCTTTGGCACCGAGCTCGGCGTGGCCCACATCGCGCAGCCGCACGATGGCGGTGCCCGTGGCGTCGGTGCGGATAATGATGTTGTTGAACTCTTCGGGATCGACCAACATCCCTTGCGCGGTGACGGAGAAGCTTTGTAGCGTGCCCTTGGGGGCGGGGGCCTGGCCGATCTGTCCGATCCCAAAGGCCTGGTTCTGGCTTTGGATGGCCTGGGTGACTTCCTGGGCGGTGATCCCGAGCTGTGCCAAGCGGTCGGGCTTAAGCCAAATGCGCATCGCGATGTCGGCCACACCCAAGATGGCCGACATGTTCGCTCCCGGAATGCGCTTTAAGGCATCGAGGACGTAGAGGTTGGCATAATTGGCGATGTACAGATTGCTATAGCGCTGTTCGGGGGAATAGATCCCAATGACTATCATGAAGGCTTGCGATTTTTTCTCCACGGTAACGCCCTGCTGCGAAACGGTCTGCGGAAGCTTGGCAAGCGCCTGACTGACGCGGTTTTGGACGTTGACTTGGGCGATGTCCGGATCGCTGCCTGGCTCAAAGGTCACCGTGAGCGTCATGTTTCCGGTCCCGGAGCTGGTCGAATACATGTAGATCATGTCGTCGACGCCGTTGACTTGCTGCTCTATGGGCGCGGCGACGGTATTAGCGATGACCTCGGCGGTGGCGCCGGGATAGAGGGCGGTGACGGTCACGGTGGGCGGGGTGATCTCCGGGAACTGGGCGACGGGCGTTTGCGTTAGCGCCACCAGGCCTGCCAGCGTGATGACGATGGAGATGACCGATGCAAGGACCGGCCGATCGATGAAGAGGCTGGCGAACATGCGCTTAGTTCGTCGCCGCAGGTACCTTCGAGCCGCCGGCATCGGGCCCGGTGGAAGATGCCTCGGCGAGCTTCACGGGCGCTCCCGGGGCGAGGCGCTGCAGGCCGTCTATGACCACCCGCTCTCCGCCACGCAGGCCCTCCTTGATCACCCACTCCTCGCCGACGTACTCACCGACGATCACCGGGCGCAGCTCCGCCGTGTTGTTCGGTGAGACGAGATATACGAAGTGTCCGCTGGCCCCCTGCTGCACCGCTTTCTGCGGGACCAAGATCGCGTTGGGGCGCATGGCGCCCGCGAGCTTCGCCGTCACAAACATGCCCGGCCGCAGCTGCCCTTTGGGATTCGATACCGTGGCGCGGACCAGGAAGGTTCCGGTCTGCGTGTTAAACGAGGGATCGAGAAAGTTAATGCGGCCGGTCTCCGGGTAGGTCGCACCGTCGGAGAGCAGGATTTCAACCTCGAACTCCCGGTTCTTCGGCTCAATGAGGTTCCCCTGCTCGATGTCGTCGCGCCATTCGGCCATCTGATTCTGGGTAACGCTGAAGTTCACCCACATCGGTGTGAGCGCCGCCACGTAGGTGAGCTTCGCCTCAGGGCTTATGGAGTTGATATAGGCGCCCTCGCGCAGATTGGCCTTACTCGCGGTACCCGTCACTGGAGAGCGGATGGTGGTGTAGCTCAGGTTGAGCTCGGCCTCTTTCACCTTCGCCTGCGCCGCAAATACGGCGGCCGCCGCTGCCTGCATCTCGCCGGTCGCGCGATCGAGATCGCTTTGGCTCACCGCGTTTTCGGCGGCCAGAGGCTTTATCCGCTTATAGTTCGCTCGCGCCGTCCAGGATCGCGCCTCTTGCTGTTTAAGCTCGCCGCGGGCGGCGTCAAGCTGGGCGAGAAACGGTTTTTGGTCGAGCTGAAACAGGACTTGGCCTTCCTGCACGAGCTGGCCTTCTTCGTAGGCGATGCGGTCGAGGAAGCCGGAGACCCGCGCCACGATGTCCACCGCGCGCGAGCTCTCGGTTTGGGCCACGAAGGTTTTGACAACCGGGAGATCCTTCGGAGCCAGAACAACGGCGGCGACCTCCATCGCGGCTCGGGGCGGCACGGAGGATCCTTGCTTGATCGCGGCGGTTGGCACAGCAGAAGCCTCCTTGTCGTTTCCGCAACCGGCTGCCGCGAAGAGCACGGCCGAGACCAGAAGCAGATGCGACAGATGCTGAGTAAGGTTTCTATCCGGATATAAAACTTCTTCCATACTTGTACTCACGAGTAACCGTACCTACGCACGGGAAGGAGTGGCAAACACGAATACAACACATCAGTCGACAACGTACGAACTTTATCAGTTGAGCGACCGGATGGCCACATTGGTATTTGGCGGCTGTCATGGTTGGATAACAGAATGGGTCGCTGCAAACCCCCCCAGAAGCTGTCATCAGCGTTTGCACGAAGCGATAGCCGAAGCGGCACGCAAAATCCTTATCGGCGAGCAAGGACAACACCCATTGCACATCTTGACATCAGACCGTGCAGACATCATGATGCTCCCATGAGAACGACCTTGACCTTAGAGCCCGACGTGGCCAAGCTTCTGGAGACCGAGATGCGGCGGTCCGGGAAGACGCTGAAGGCGACGGTAAACGAGGCTCTGCGACTCGGCCTGGGGCTCCGCGGGAAGCCCGCGAAGGCTTCGCGCTTCGAGGTGCGGCCCCATGCCTTCGGCTTCAAGCCCGGGATCGATCTGGATCGCATGAATCAGCTCGTTGACGAGCTGGAGGCAGAGGACATGGCGAGAAAACTGCGCCCATGATCCTTCCCGACGTCAACCTCCTGGTCCACGCCTACAACTCCGACTCGCCGGCCCACGCCAAGGCTCGCGCGTGGTGGGAGGATCTCTTGAACGGGACCCGGCCCGTCGGATTAGCCTGGGTGGCGATGCTCGGGTTCCTTCGGATCACTACCCACCGTCAAGTCCTGATGCACCCCTGGCCGGTAGCCACGGCCTGCGCGACCGTAGAGAGCTGGCTCGCTCGCCCCTATGTGGGCGTCCTCCACCCGGGTGAGCGCCATGCCGGAATCCTCTTCGCACTCCTCGGCACACTCGGTACGGGCGGAAATCTGACCACCGACGCGCACCTGGCTGCCCTCGCCATCGAGAACCAGTGCGAGCTACATTCCACCGACGCGGACTTCCGCCGTTTTGTTGGCCTGCGTTGGGCCAATCCGTTGGCGGGCGGCTATTCCGCTCGGTGGCAGTAGTAGGCCCCGGTCTCGCTTGCAGTCCTGTGAGTGACCGCGCAACGAGCTACAGCGTGTCATCGAGCGGGCAACGCCTGCATCAAGCGGCCTGGATTCGACCATCCTGATACCATTCGACCGTTCTGTGGATCACGTCGTCCGCTCCGCGCCAACCCACGTACGCAGCAGAGAGAAGGTTACCGCAAGCAGGGTGGGCCCTATGAAGAGCCCGATCATGCCCCAGGCCAGGATCCCGCCGATCACACCCAAGAAGATGAGAGCCAGCGGAAGCTTTGCCTCTCTACTGATGAGGTAGGGTCTGAGGAAATTGTCCACCGGGACTATGGTCACCAACGCCCAGATCATAAGAAACAATGACCATCCCCCCTCACCCTGAAAATACAGCCACAAAGCCGCTGGAGCGATAACAATGAGCAGCGGGGGGATCTGAACCGCGGCGACGAGGAAGGTCAGAAAAGCAAGCAATACCACCCCCGGTACCCCGGCGATAAAAAGACCTATGGCCGCCAAAACACCTTCCATAAACGAAGTGCCCACTTGCCCGAGGGACACGCCGC
>JBOHHR010000046.1:0-7365 GCA_050725475.1 Gammaproteobacteria bacterium
CCAGCTTTCGTTGCCTGTCAGACAGCGGGTAGCGATTACGCTGACGACATCTTTACTCGTTGTCTCTTTAGAGAAATCCACGCTAAGCTCCGCGTCCAGCAAGCGCGCCTCACCGAAGGGGTGCCTGCGCGTGATCCAGCACAGGCGGGTGCTGCAGTATGCGTAGAGGTAGCGCGAATCGCTCATAAGAAAGTTAAAGGTTCCCAGCGTATCCAGCTCGCACGCCACAGCCGCAATGAAGCGCCAGAGGATCTCCGGCCTTCGCGGAAAGCGCACAAAGCGCTTGCGAAAGCCGTCCATCATCCAACAGAAAGCATGCTCGCTGTCCGTGGTTCCGAGCGGCCGGTAATGGCTCAAGTTCCTTCGCTTGATGGTTTTCAGCTCGCCGTTATGCGCGAACACCCAGCTGCGGCCCCAGAGCTCGCGTGCAAAAGGGTGAGTGTTTTCCAGGCACACCCGGCCGCGAGTCGCCCGTCGAATATGGCTGATCACGATCCGGCTTTGAATGGCGTGGCGCTGGACCAGCTGGGCGATCTCCGAGCTTACACTCGGCCGCGCGTCGTGAAGCATGCGGCAGGCCCGGCTCTCATAGAGACCTATGCCCCAGCCGTCGCGGTGCGGCCCGGTATGGCCGCCGCGTTGTACGAGTCCGGTAAAGCTAAAGCGAATGTCGGTGGGCACATTCGCGCTCATCCCCAGCAATTCACACATGCCAACAACCCAACTTAGCGCTAAAACCTAGCGGGCGTATGACACGGATAAGGCCGGGTTTCACACGAGCAACGCTTGTGACGAAAAAAACTAGAAGCAGGCTCAATCTCAGCATCATAGCCAGCAAGGGGCAGTCGATTATACAATCGCGCACGAGAGACGATCGTCCCGTAGGCTCACATAGAGGACCAATCCGGTGAGGCGTCCGATGTTCAAGTGTTCAACGATCATAGTATGGTTATCGGTGGTTTCCGCTCTAAGCGCTACTCCAGCCCACGCAGGGGAACGGGATTCATTTAAGGTTTGCGCGGATCCACACAGTCTTCCGAGCTCCACTAGAGATCTGCAAGGGTACGAAAATAAGATCGCAACAATGTTCGCGGAGGACTTGGGTTTGCCACTGGCGTTCGAATGGTTTCCGCAACGCATAGGCTTTATTCGCAACACGTTGCGAAACAATGATACCCCGGATGGCTCTTACAAATGCGATATCGTGATGGGAGTGGTTGAAGGGTTTGAGTTAGCGGCCGCGACGAAACCGTATTTTCATTCGGCTTGGGCTATGGTTTACGTCAAAGGGAGGGGTTGGGATGACATCCAATCCCAGCAAGACCTACTCGAACTCCCGCCCCGACGCAAGGATAAGCTCAGAATAGGTTTGTTTGAACAGAGTCCCGCTGCGTTTTGGCTTGCACGACATGGCCTGATGAGATATATGACGCCTTATCCCATCATGAGCGGGGATCCCAACGCTTATCCCGGGCAAATAATCGAGCAAGACCTGGTCCAGGACACGATTAACTTGACCTTTGTCTGGGGACCGATCGCCGGTTACTTCGCCAAGCGGACTAAGGATAAGGAGATTGTGGTCATCCCCATGAAATCGGAGCCGGGGATAAAGTTTGACTATGGCATCGCGATGGCCGTGCGCCACGGCGAGAAGGCGTGGAAAAAGCAGATAGACCAGCTTATCGCCAAACATAAGAACGAAATCAAAAAAATCCTGCTCGATTACGGGGTTCTCCTGTTGGAAGAAGAACGAGGTTAGACATGGAAAAGGCGATAGTCGCACTCGATCTCCCCTACCATCGTGCCGGAACCCCAGCCCTTTGGTTGAGGAAAACCTTGACGCTCGTAGGGGCGAGTAAGCGCGAGATGGCGATAGGCGGCGGCCAAGTCTCCGCCGAGCGGTAACGCCGGTGCTGGATCACGATATCGATACCGCGCGCGATTGTACGGCTGGATTATCAGCCGTTGACATGATCCCGCTCCTTTGTTATCAAGAGCAGGCTTCCAAACAAAGGGGTGAGGGAGATACACAATGAGGACGAAACGCCGCGCAAACACCTCTGTATTCCCCTGGGCGCCTTGGCTGGATCTCGCTTCGAAGACTGCTGAGATGCTAAGCGCCTCCGCCTACGTCGTCGGCCATCGAACTGCCCGCATGGCGCACGGCGGCACGAAACCCTCGCTTCATGACCAACAGGAATACACCCGCATGGTCCAGGAAAAGTTCGAAGCCACAGCGGAATCAGCGCAGGCGATGGCCGGTGGAATGCTGGCGCTGCAGGGGCAATGGTTACGAGGGATCATGGCCGGTTTCAACGCAGCGGATCCGAAGCGGCCGGGGAGCGGAGCCGGCCGTGCCATCAGCGCATCGGTGAAGCTCGGCTCCGCACTCGCCCGAACCGCGAACAAAGGTCTGGGACCGGTGCATGCGCGTGCGGTGGCGAACCGTAAGCGACTGGGTCGGCGGAAGGGGCGATAAGCGCTCCGAGTGACAAACAAAAAAGATCTGAGCACTGTTTGTGCTCGTAAACGTGGAGATCCGTTTCGACCTTCACTGGTGCTTAGGGCTCGCTCAAGCCGAGCCCGTCGAGCCGGAACTGTTTCGACTGCTGCAGGCCATCCAAGAGCGCGGCTCGTTACAGGTCGCGGCCAAGGATCGCGGCGTTTCTTACCGCTACGCTTGGGGGCTGATGCAGAAGTGGGAGCGAGCACTAGGGCAACCGCTTGCGTGCATGGAGCGTGGCCGAGGCACTACCCTGACGCCGCTCGGGCAAAAGCTTTTGTGGGGACAGCGCCGAATCATGGCCCACCTTGGACCGGAGCTGGAAAGCATCGCCTCGCAGCTCGCCTCGGAACTGCGCGAAACGATGAAAGTGGAAAGCGCGCCGCCCGTGCGCGTCTTTGCCAGCCACGGTCTTGCGATTCCGCTTTTGCGCGATCTCTTGCATGTCAAGCGAGGACTGGAGCTCGAGTTACAGTTTCGAGGCAGCCTCGAGTGCCTGCGCCTGCTGAGTCAATCAAAGTGTGACCTCGCGGGCTTCCATCTGCCCGAGGGATCGCTCGGGGCGCGCTTGGCGCCCCGCTTTCGGCGTTGGCTGGATCCCGAAACCGAAGTGCTCATACACGCCGTCCGTCGCCGCCAAGGTTTGATTGTCACAAAGGATAATCCCAAAGGGATCCAATCGGTCGGCGACTTGGTTACGCGCTCTGCTCGGTTTGTAAATCGCCAGCCGGACTCGGGAACCCGTCTCATCTTCGATTTGCTGATCGAGAATGCTGGCGTTGTGCCGGACCGCATCCAGGGTTACAACGTGGAGGAATTTACCCACATGGCCGTGGCGGCTATGGTGGCGAGCGGCGGGGCGGACGCGGGTTTTGGGATCGAAGCGGCCGCACGTCACTTTGACCTCTATTTTATTCCGGTCACCTGGGAGAACTATTGGTTCGCGGTGCGGCGCGGCAAACTCGCGAGCTACGCAGTATCCGAGATCGTGAGCATGTTGCGCAGCACTGAGTTCAAGGAACAGGCGGGGGCCTTACCCGGATACGACCCCGTACGAGCCGGCGTGATCGTTCCGCTCGATAGTCAGATTGCCTACGGTGAAATGCCGCTATTGCTCGACCTAGTGCGCGATTAAACGAGTTGAGCATGCATTTTATTCTTCAGAGCGTCGCGCGCAGTCGGTGGTGGACTACCTCAAGGACAGAGGAGTGACCAACAACCTATACCCTAAGGGCTACGGCGAAGATTATCCGATTGAACCATACGGAAGAAGGCCGCGCTAAGAATCGCCGGGTGGAGTTGGTCTTCATGGGCGAATGATTGTACTTAGTTATCCCGTTTCAGCCCTGGCTTAAGCAAAAAGAACCCGCTTTCATAAGCGGGTTCTTTTTTCTGGCTCTTCCGCGAGGTGCCCTAAACGATCAACGCGGTCAAGCGATTAAGCGGCTTGTTGCTCTTTCTCCGCGGGCTTTTTCGGCTTAGGCGTGCTGGCCGTCTCCGCAGCTGCGTCCAGACTCTTCTCGCTCCATGCCGCCAGCGCAGACTTGGTGGAATTAAAGATCTGGAAGCTCGAAAGCGCGCTGTCCTTCGCCTGTTGCTGCAATTGAATGAGAAAGTGCATCTGGGTTGCGAATAGATCGTCGGCGCCCTTCACTTTTTTCAGGTCGGCCGCGAACTGGGCGAGATCGTCCAGGTAGGCATTCATGGTGTCTACCTGGCTGCGGCTTAAGTCCTCCATCGCCGCAGTGGTGATCTCGGTTAGCTCTTTGACGGTGGCCACATAACTGTCGGGGCTAAAGGCGAGCATGCCGGGCTGGAGCGACTCATCGATGATGCGTTTTCCGAGGTCGGCCCAGCTATGGCCGAAGCTCAGAGAGTTCTTGCCCGCTTGCGCCCAATCGCTCACCGCGAAAGGCGGGGTGAACCAGGTTTTGGCGCTGGCGATGTTCGATTCCGTTATCTGCTTCAATGATGCGAATGAAGCATTGATAAAGTCGGCGGAGTCTTTAATTATCTCGTTTGCCATGGGGGGCCTCCTATACAGGGTTGCACGGGTGGTTAACGACGCTTGGCTTCTGCCAGGCGTTTCAGCATGCCCACGACGGCACGCATTTGGGGAGCATCGTGGGTATAGAAATTGGGCCGGTCCCGATCCGGGCTCGAATAGCCCCAAAAATCCCAACAGCCTTTGGGATTATAGGGAATGGCATCGGAAGGCTCGGCCTGAGGGTACAACACGATCAGGCTGTTGGTGTCGGCGATTTCGTTGTAACCGGTGGTCGTATAGTAGGCATCGCCAATCACCGCAGCCCCTTGCTCGCAGCCATGAAACGCGATGTGGACCTTGCAGCGCTCGGTTTCGCACGATTGGGGGATATAGGCGTACCCGATCTCGCTCATGCTGGCGCGGTCGCTATTGGAAATAAACTCGCGTTGTGCAAACTTCAGGATCTGTCCGCTCAACGAGGCCGCGGGCGGACTCAAGTCGCCGTAGATATGGCGCAAGATGTCATGGGATTGGATAAACCCGCAGTCGTTGATGTACGGGGGATCGGTCAGCGCACAGGCCGCATCCGCTCCGTCATCGGTGAGGATGGCATGTCCGGCGTTGACGGTGTCGATGTATTTTATGTTCTCATCAGGCACCCCCAGGTCTTGATAGAACTGATAGGTTTGCTTAACCACTAAGGGCTTGACTACCTTATCGGCGGCGCCCGTGAAGATATAAACCTTGTCGCCTTTTAGGTTGGCCAAATCATCGATCAAGCCCTGCCGGGCGAATTTTCTGGCTTTCTTAACCAGCTCATCGGTGTTTGGGCCAACGAAGGGAGTCAGCGGCGTCAAACAGGTAGTCGTGGCGTTTTGCACATAGCTGTTGCTTTCATAAGATCCTGAGCAGTAATAGGGGCCACCCGCGATAATCCCGGCGCCGACGAAGAGGCTGGAGTAGACGACATGAAACTGAGCCGTCATAAACGCTCCCGAAGAGACTCCGGAGAGGGATGTTTGAGAAAAGTCTGCGTTATAAGCGGGCAGGCTCGGCGCTTGGGCCGCCCAGCCAGGGCTTAAGCCCAGCGCACCGATAAGGCTAAAGGCACTGGCAACAAACCGGCGCATGTGGCAGCAAAACCTTCTCCAGCGATGTGCTTCTTCGAGAGATTTTAAAGCTGGTTTGTTATCCATATATGACAGCCCTTCCGCGCCTCGCTTGAGATTGACAATACGCTTCCGTACGGGGTCTGACAACCCCTAGTACAACTGTCGCAGACCGTCTAAGACAAGGGGGGATAATAAAACCTCCAACGAAAATACTGCCAGAAAAGAGCTATCTGAAATGCTTCAAGGCGGCTGTCACAGGTCCGGCTTGCACCAGCCTGGGGATGCAAGGCGGGCTTTGGGGCACCTTTTCGCTTGCTCAGATCGGCCCGCGATCAGGGGTAAGCCTTGGTGACCTCAGATCGACGATCCCCTCCCAATCTCCGGGTGGTTGCTGCAGGTATTGTTCGCACAAGGATAGATAAAAGCGGCAAGGGCCATCCATGCCGCGGCACTCTGATAGCCCGCTGAATATTTGCCAAGCTGCCTGCCAGGAGCCGCTTCCAAACATCTGCAGACCCTCCGCGAACAGCCGCTCGTCATCGCCTGCGCTCGCAGTGCTCGCTGGGCCGAGGATTTCGTAGATGTCCAGCGGGATGGTTTTGCCGGGAAGGAGGAACGAGCCGAGTCCACGAACGCGGATCTCATCCAAACCGATGATCACCTCGCGTGAGGCTAAAACATGGGTCCCGAGCCGCTTGTTAAGTCGTTCGACGCGCTCGCTGGCATTGACCACATCGCCCACGGGACTAAACTCATAGTGCTCTTCGGCCCCGACGTTGGCCAGCACGAGATCGCCGCAGTGCAGGCCGATCCGCGTCGACAAGCCTCCCGGCACCGCGTTGACCGTGGCCGCGATCTCTAATGCCGCCCGGCAGGCTTGCAGCCGTGCCGCCGGTATGTCGGTAGGCGCAGTCCACAACGCTAACATAGCATCGCCGACAACGTCGGAAATGGATCCGCCGTGCTTAGTGATCGACGCGAAAAGATCCCGGTAATAGACGTTAAGGGCCGCATGCACCTGGGCCGGCGGCAGGGCTTCTGCAAGGCGGGTATACTGCTCAATATCTGTCTTCAGGCAGATCCCGTAGCGATGCAGGGCGGCGCAAGACAGCGCGTGGCGCTCGCGTGCGGTCTGTTCCACCACCCAGAGCGGCACGTAGTGGCTGAAAGCGGATCGCATACGCTCTCGTTCCCTGTGCGTCTCTCGGTTGAGCCAAAGCAAGGCGCTAACCAAAACGAACGGGAGCTGCACGATCAAAGGCGTGACCAGAGGCAGCCAAGTGCCATCGCGGTTGAAAAGAAAACACGCGATCGCTAAATAAGCCGGTGCTAAGACGGCAACCAGCGGGATCAGGCTAAGAGCGGGCAAAAGCATAAAAACAATGCCAAGGAGGAGACCCCAAACGCCCACCAAGAGGAAACGCGTGGCGAGGGGTGGCGGATCGGCATGGCGTCGTTCCAAGATGTTGGCAAACGCCGTGGCTGCGATCTCGACCCCGCTGACGTCCAAGCCTTCCGAGTCCGAAAATACGCTGTAGAAGGCATCCATTTGCTCCGGCTGCCGACTCTCCGAGAAGCCGATAAAGACCGCTTTACCGGCGATGTCGGTCCTCTTTTTCTCGCCGCCCAACAAGCGATAGTAGGGTAGAGTGTGTATGGTTCGTGGCGGCCCATAAAAATTCAACAGTCGACTATCCGGCCCGCTGTAGGTCTCCAACAAGGCGGCGAGAACACGCTGTTCGCCTGCGGGCTTCGAACGCATC
>JBOHHR010000047.1:0-4371 GCA_050725475.1 Gammaproteobacteria bacterium
AAAGAGGATAAAGAAGATTTAGAATAGAACAACACCGTCGCTTCGCTCCGATGAATGATCACGATCCCCGGAATCAGTGATCACGATGCTCCGGAACAAGCGATCACGATGGCCGGAATACGCACCAGGCTCAGGAGCGCAGATCGGGCTCAAAAAACACCCATTTCACCTGTGGAAACGCTTCGCGTAGCGTGCTTTCGCAACGATTGATCGCCTCTGCCAGCTCGGGGGCCGAGCCGACATTTCGCATCTTGGCCTTTACCGCCACCATCACGTCGGCACCCAACTGCAAGGTGATCAGGTTCAGCACGTGCTCGACTTCCTCACGGCCCGCGATAGTTTCTTGAATCGCGTGCTGCAGGCTGGGTTCCACGCTCTGTCCGATCAGCAAGCCCTTGATCTCAACGGCTAGAGCGCAAGCGATGAGGATGAGCAACACACCGATGGCCATGCTGCCCAGCGCGTCGAATAGCGGATCACCGGTGAGCAAGGTCAGCCCAATCGCCCCCAGCGCCAACACCAAGCCCAAAAGCGCCGCGATGTCTTCTCCCAACACCACGATCAACTCGCTCTGGCGCGATTCGCGAAACCAACGCCACAGACTCCGCTGACCCCGTACCTTGTTCACCTCCCGCAAGCACCCGTTCAGGGACACGATCTCTGCCGCGATGCTAAAGACGAGGACCCCTATGGCTAACCATGGTGCACTCAGCGGCTCTTGCGCATCCAGTTTGTGCGCACCCTCCTTGACCGAGAACAAGCCGCCCATGCTAAATAACATCAAGGCTACGATGAATGACCAGAAATACACCGCCTTACCGTGACCCAGCGGGTGCTCCGCAGACGCAGGCCGCTTGGCCCGTTTAATCCCGAGTAGCAGCAATCCCTGATTCGCGCAATCCGCGACGGAGTGTATGGTTTCGGCCAACATCGCGCTGGAGCCCGTGGAAACCGCGGCGTAGAGCTTGGCCAGTGCGATAGCGCCATTAGCGCCGAGCGCGTAGAGGATGGATTTCACCGAATCGGCTTGCTGAGACATAGGTTCTCCTTCGTATTCGGAGCGTGGTCCCTGCAATTTTTGTCAGCCAGGTTTGGAGTGGTCTGTTCGACGCCAAGACTCAGGGTGTCGCCGCTACGAGTACATTTTAATCGCAAAACAAGCTATTGTTTTTGAGGGCATGTTCTTTGCTGATAGTTCTTAATAGGCGATGGAACTCTATCGCCCCGATTTAGGACCAAGTTTGGGAGCGTTATTAACGTGATCGAACGCGAACAGGCAATTTTATGCGGTTACTGAGGCATGTCATAGTTGTGGCGCTGGTTACTCTCGGTAGTAAAGCGCTTCCCGAAACCAGCTACTATTTCCAGTCGGCCGCCGGACATCTCGATCTTATACGCCGCACCGTTCCAATTCACGAACTGTTGTCCCGCGACGATATACCCCTAGAGCTTAAACGGCGCTTGCAACTGGTGCTGGAACTGCGAGAGTTTGCCTCGCGGGCACTCGCCCTACCTAGGAATGATAGCTACCTTAGCTACGCAGACGTAGGACGCGATTATGTGGTCTGGAACGTCTACGCGACGCCGGAGCTGTCATTGAAGCCATTGAGCTATTGTTACCCGGTCGCCGGATGCGTGGTGTATCGCGGGTATTTTTCCAAGAATGATGCACGCGCCTATGCACAAAAACTGCATGATCTTGGTTACGATGTGACCGTAAATGGTGCGGTGGCGTACTCCACCTTGCGCTGGTTCGACGATCCCGTCCTCTCGACCATGGTCGATGGCGACGACACCCACCTCGCAACCGTCCTTCTGCACGAGTTGGCCCACCAGAAGCTCTATGTTCAGAACGACACGGCTTTTAACGAGGCGTTTGCCAATGCCGTAGCTCGGGAGGGTTTGCGACGCTGGCTCTTGTACAAGAATATAAGCAAGGGAGACGGTCCGCAGGGCGACTTACGGCGACGCAGGCAAGAGTTCATCATTCTCGTACTGCACGCTCAAGCCAAGCTCGATAAGCTCTACAGCGCGCCGGTCAGCGATGCCCGCAAGCGTACTGGCAAAGCGGCGATATTGAGCGATCTGCGCAACGAATACGAGCATTGGAAACAGCGCTGGAGCGGCTCTGATGCCTACGATGAGTGGATGTCAAATGTGGACAACGCCAAGATCGCCGCTGTGAGCACTTACCATGACCTCGAGCGGGCTTTCGAGGCTGTGCTCCAAAGCGTAGGCCACCACCTCCCGTCGTTTTTTAACACCGTCTCTCGCTTAGGAGAGCTTCCACCCCAGACCCGTGCGGATTGCCTGGCGCAGGTGGCAGAGCTCGGTGGTGACACGGTATTTGCCTGCTTTCGCAAGTCCTTGCAACAGAATTCCCCTCACGTGGCACAACGTTGAGCTTGTTCCTTATCCCAGGATAGCTCGGACACGCTCTTAGCTCGCGCGCAGATCCCAGATCGCCCCGAGCCGCGCCATCGGACGGAGGATAAGGTGATAGGGCAAATCAGGACCTGGGCGCCGCGCTTTGCCGGGGAAGCGGTGATGGTCCTGGTGCTTGTGCTCGCCCAGGATGAATGCCGAGAAATTAATATACGTTTTGGCGGTGCAACCCTTTCCATCCGCAGCGCCTCCGTGCGAGCCGATGTTGAACGAGAGCGTTCCGAGCGGCGACAGCCATGCGGGCAGCAACACGACCAAGGTGGCAAAGGCGCGCGAACCGGTCGCAAGCCACACCAACAACCATTCCAGCCACGGGACCAAAAAGCACCATTTATCCATCCACACCGTCTCTGGGTGGCGCAGTTTAATGCGCCGACGGGCGATGCGCGGATCGTTCGCCCATCCTATATAAGCGTAAGCCAGTGACTGCGCCACAGGGGAATGCTGGTCTTCTTTGGTGTCACAGTGCGCGTGATGATGCCGATGATTGGCGGCCCACCAAGACATCCCCCCCTGATTCGCCGCCGCACAGGAATACGACAATAGGAACTCAAACCATCGCTTGGCTTTGAACGCCGAATGGGAAAAGTAGCGATGGTAGCCCAAGGTCATTCCGAACATTGCGTGTCTTAAGATCTGGAGATAGACCAAGAGCCATACGACAGGCCGCACCGCCTGCGTTTTTATTTCCGGAAAATCGAGATAAACCAGCACTGCGACGTAAATACCCAGCGTGCAGACCGCGAATACCCGATGGATGATCCAAAACCGCATAATAGGACTCTGCTTGTCCGCAATTTTCTTGTATCGTTGGCGGGAAGCTAGAGATGCAACCGTAACCCGCCTGAATCCGCAACATGCCCTCCTTAACATTGTTGCCAGATCACGCGCTCAAGACAATACCTCAGTCAATCCACGCGAGCTGTGGAGGCGAGTCCCCAGCCTACATTAAATCGACACTGCGGCCAAAAAACCGTGTCATTGCTAGGAATGGTGTCAGAAGCAGCTCTATCATCATGCCCCCATTGATACCCCCATTTTGATTTGGTGCCGCCTCTCCCGGTCAGCATCCGGGAAGAAAGAAAGGCGGCTGCCCTAGCCCTTCGGCGATTTCGCGAGACAGATCACCCCGCCCGCCTACGCTGTTTAGCACGACGAAAGAAACTAGATGAGTGCATCCGCGATGATCGCAGGCAAGCTGGAGGCATCACGGCACGCCGCAGATCGCCATTGCCCGAATCGCTTGCCTGGACCCGCGATCCCCATTTCGCGCTCGAGGCTGCGGGAGGGGCCAATTACACAGCCGAAGGGTGGGGGAAAAGCTGTCTCATTTGGCGCAGCCTCGCGGCCTTGGCGCCGGCTTCCGCGCGTTTGCTCGCCGATCTCATTTTTCAACGCCCCCCTATCGTCGAGCCATTGGCGTATGACCCCGCCCGAGCATCGCAAGATAACGGGCGGCAGCGAGCTCCCGCCGCCCAGTGCGACAATGAGCCGTATCAGTGGCGGGGGAGCTCATCGCAAATTTAGACACAATGCCATATTATGTAATACACTACGGTAATGTACTGTACTATACGGCGGCAAGATTAGCCTGAGTAAATCAAGTGGCAAACGCTATCACAATATATCTAAAAAAAGACAACCCCGATTTATCGTTATTGCTCGAAGAGCTTAGCAACAAAGATGAACCGGCAAATCCTTATCGTGGGAGATCAAAGAGTGAAATCGCTGGAATGATTCTTAAGGTTGCCTTACGGAGTGAGTATCAAAAATATTGTGGCAAGCCGAAGGCAGTCGGAGAATAACGGCGTAAAGAGATTTTTTATGATCCAACTAGTAAATCCGAGGGGACACTATGAGAAACATATACGATTTCGTAAGCCCACTCGATTTCCGTTATTACGGAGATGATCCACACGTTTTTCA
>JBOHHR010000048.1:0-3458 GCA_050725475.1 Gammaproteobacteria bacterium
AAAGAGGATAAAGAAGATTTAGAATAGAACAACACCGTCGCTTCGCTCCGATGAATGATCACGATCCCCGGAATCAGTGATCACGATGCTCCGGAACAAGCGATCACGATGGCCGGAATACGCACCACCCGATTGCTCCTACCGCAGTGCTTACACACTGGGCAGCCGTGGCTTTTACGTCCGAGCTTCTCACGGTTCGTTATCTCCCCGTGCCCCGGATATGCTAACCGTCCGTTTCGGGCAACTGACGGTAAGGGGACTCTCACCTCTCAAGATCCGCAGCCTTGTCGGCTGCTCCCCCAACTCGAAGCTATCCGTGCCCCTCCCTGCCGCCCGTTTACGCCGGGGGTTTTCTCGGGGGAGCTTTCGAGCTTGTGCACATAATAATGTGCTACACTAAGTACATGCAAACTCAGAACCTCACCCTGCGCTTGCCCAAAACCGTACTGCAGAAGGCCAAAGCACTGGCCGCCCGCGAGGGGAAAAGCCTCAACGCGCTGGTGCTGGAATCGCTCCTCGAACACATAGAGCAAGACGAAGGCTACCGCACGGCGATGGAGCGGCAATTCACGCTGATGGAAAAGGGGTTGTGGCGCTCCGACCCCAATACCCCTTACCCCAGCCGCGAAGAGCTGCATGATCGCGGGCTTTGAGTTCGTAGACACCAACGTCCTGCTGTACGCTTACGATCGAGGCAGGCCCGCCAAGCAGGTCATGGCCGTCGCTCTCTTAAAAAGTCTGTGGCAGGAGGGAAGCGGGGCACTGAGCGTCCAAGTGCTCCAGGAGTTCTACGTCAACGTTACGCGCAAACTGTCCGAGCCCCTGGGGCCTAAGGAGGCCGAGGCAGTAGTAGCGGACTTTGGAGCTTGGAAGGTTTACGCTCCCCGCTTCGCCGACGTCATCAAGGCAATCCGGCTGAGCCAAGCCCATCAGCTTTCATTCTGGGATGCCATGATCGTGCACTCGGCTCACACCTTAGGCTGCTGCGTGCTGTGGTCAGAAGACCTCAACCCCGGCCAGAGGTTCGGGGGGCTTGAAGTGCGCAACCCCTTTCAGGATTGAGCCATGCATTTTGAGGAAATCGTGTTCCGAAGCAGATGCTCTCGAACACGCCAGGCTGCTAGGCACGAGCTATGATCATCATTCTGCGACCTGATACGCCAGACACCGATCCCGAGTACCAGCGCCTGCTTAGCTACTTGGGAGGGTTTGCCAAAATCGAGCTCCGCACCCACAAGGAAATCGGCGCGCACCAAGTCCTTACAGAAATATATCTGGTCGGTGATACCTTGTCCCTAAACGCCAAGGAGATAGAGGCGTTCGTCGTTGTCGAGCGCGTGATCCGCGTGTCGCGGGAGTACCGTATCCTTGGCCGCCATACGGACGATGTTCGAGCGGCCTTTTTTGACTACAACGGGGTCCTTTTCAGTCAGGATGATCTTCACGTGTTCGCGGGCTTATGTGCGGTGGACACCCGCTGGCATGTGGAGGTCATGATGCGGGCTCTGAAGGATTTCGGTCAGCAGTGCACGCGCATGGGTGTGTATAAGCCGCGCACCAATCCCTACTCTTTCCAAGGACACGGCAAGCAGTGCCTGCCTTATGTTTTTGAGCTGGCGGGCAAGTACGATATCAAGGTGGTGGCAATGGAAATCACCCACGACACCCATATCGAAGAGATAGCAGAGGTGTTGGAGCAGACCGGAAACCCCACCGGCGTCATGCTCCAGATCGGAACGCGCAACACGCAAAATTTTGAGCTGCTAAAAGCGGCCGGTCGCCAGCGACGCTTCCCTGTTTTGCTCAAGCGCGGCTTCGGCATCACCTTGGAAGAATCACTCAACGCCGCGGAGTACCTGGCAAGCGAAGGAACCCGCAATGTCGTGTTCTGCTTGCGGGGCATGAAGACCAACTTGGGGGATCCGCACCGCAACTTCGTCGACTTCTCTCACGTGCCGGTGGTTAAGCGACTGACGCGCATGCCGGTTTGCATCGACCCCTCGCATTCAGTCGGATCGCGTGCTAGAGCTCCGGACGGGATCCCGGATCTCATGCATGCGACGGCGCAAGGCGTCGTGGCTGGCGCCAACATGGTGCTGGTGGACTTTCACCCGGCGCCCGATAAAGCCTTGGTTGACGGACCGCAGGCGTTATTATTGGAGGAATTGGAATGGTATCTTGAGGACATTGCGCTGGCGCGTCAAGCTTATGAACGGCGGGTGCAACTGGCCAAACGTAAAAAATGATCCCAAGAGCCGGGGCGACTGAAGAGTCCTCAGCCACATCATCGCCATCTGGGCGGCAAGTTCGCCTTGGCCACGTTGGCAGCGGGTCGATCCTGGTTGGGCTTTTGATTTCCCTGCTCAGCTCCTTAGCGGCTGGCCAAGAAACCACCCACCCGGCACCATCCCCGTCACTGAAATCCGTCAAGAGCTTGGTCTCGCAGCTCTCGAGCCAGAACGGGCAGACGCGGATCCGGGCCGCGGAGGCGTTAGGCAGGCTGGGTGCAAATGCCGCGCGTGCAGCGCCCGCGTTGACCCGAGCACTACGCGATCGCGAGCACGATATGCGCTGGACGGCCGCCCTCGCCTTGGGCAGGATAGGCGCTGGAGCGGCTAAGGCGACACCGGCCCTGGTGCGAGCGCTGGACGATAGCAGCCCGCGCGTACGCTGGACGATCCCGGGCGTCTTGGTTGCGATCCATGCCCGTAGTGAGCTTGCCGTGCCCGCGCTGACACGCGCATTGGGAGACTGGAACCCTTTGGTGCAAGCCGCGGCAGCCCAGGCACTGAGCGCATTTGGCGATGACGGCGTTAACGCACTCAAGCGCGCGCTTCGTTCTCCAAACGAAAGTGTGCGCCAGGCGGCGCAGCAAGCCCTGCGTAAGGTGGCTTCCGCAGCCGCTGGGCGAACGTCGGTCGACGCCACCCGCTCGTGGTCAGCGCGCCAATGGTTTACTCCTATGTGGCTGCTGTTAGCGTGCTATACGGTGTGGTTTGGGATCTGGGTGCTTTTGCTGGAGCGCAGTCCGCTAAAAGCGTTACAGTTGTGTCAGTCGGTAAAGCGCTTTGACCACCGCACCCATTTACCGCTTACCCGCGTGTTGTTTCCGAGTACCGTTGACTATCCGCGCTTACTCGACGCATGGGTGGCAAGTAATGCGCTGCGTGTGCGTACAGGCTTGTTGAGCAGGCCAACAGTGCGTGAACGACGCCTTTTCGTAGAGCTGCCGGTAATGCTCGGAAACAGCGTTGAAGCGTCGCTTGACGCCGACGCTTTAAGGAATCTATGGAGCTTCCCCATGCGCTTGCTGATCTGGGGTGAGGGGGATTCCGGCAAGACGGCGCTCGCGTGCCGGTTGGCCGAATGGGCCATCTCCGATGATCGAAGCCAACACGTTTCCGGGCACTACATGCTACCCGTTCTCATTGAGGACGAGATCACCTTGTATACGGGCA
>JBOHHR010000049.1:0-4771 GCA_050725475.1 Gammaproteobacteria bacterium
CGCCACTAGAGCCCGTGCGACCGCGGCCCGCTGGCGCTCTCCACCCGAGAGCTCTCCCGGCTTGTGCCGCAGCCGTTCTCGAAGACCAACCTCTTCCAACACGCCGCGCGCCCGCGCTCGCGCCTCTTTGAGCACTGTCCCGCCGATCAATAAAGGCATGGCCACATTCTCCAAGGCGGTGAATTCCGGCAGTAAGTGATGGAACTGGTAGACGAAACCCAGAGTGCGATTGCGCAGCAATCCGCGCTGTGCATCGCCGAGCTTGTTCATGTTGGCACCTCCTACCCACACCTCACCACTGCTCGGCAAGTCCAAACCACCCAGCAAGTGCAACAGCGTGCTTTTCCCGGCGCCGGAGGCCCCCACAATCGCGATCCGCTCCCCGGCCGCCACTTCCAGATCTACGCCGCGCAACACCGAGACATTCAGCCCCCCCTCGGTGAAGGATTTATGCAGATCGCGACACCGGAGCACATGCTGGTCATTCATAGCGCAAAGCCTCGGCGGGCTGGGTTCGAGAGGCCCGCCAGGCGGGGTACAAAGTCGCGAGCAAACAGAGCAAAAAAGCCATCCCCACGATTCTGGAGACATCCTTTAACTCCAGATCGGAGGGGAGATCGCTGATGTAATACACATCGGGAGGTAAGAACTGGGTCTGAAAGAAGGCTTCGATGGCCTTCACGATCCACTCGGCGTTAAGCGATAGCCAGACCCCCGCGAAAGCTCCGACCAAGGTTCCCACCACCCCGATCAGCGTTCCCTGGACCATAAACACCGCCATAACGCTGCCCGGTGTCAGCCCCAAGGTGCGCAGGATCGCGATGTCGGCCTGTTTGTCCGTGACCACCATGACCAGGGTGGATACGATGTTGAACGCCGCCACCGCCACGATCAAGGTGAGGATCACAAACATCGCCACCTTTTCGGTCTTCAAGGCTTTGAAAAAATTGGCGTGGAATTGGGTCCAGTCGATGATCCCGTATCGGGAAGGAAGCCCGGTGGCGATCTCGCGGCTCACCAGGGGCGCGGAGAACGGATCGTCCAGCTTAACGCGGATCCCGGTCACATCGGGTCCCAGCCGAAACAGCTTGGCGGCATCGTCCATATGCACAAAAGCCATGGCGGAATCGTATTCGTGCATCCCGATCTCGAAAATCCCGCTGACCGTAAAACGCTTGAGCCGAGGCATCACGCCCGCAGGAGTGGCGTTGAATTTGGGAGCGACGACGGTGACTTTGTCCCCGATCTGGCTCTGCAGCGCCGTCGCCAGGGCCTGTCCTAACAGGATATTGAATTGCCCGGGCTTAAGGTCATCCAAACGGCCGAGCACTACTTCCTCGGCGATCGTGGAGACCTCGGGCTCGCGCTCCGGCAGCACGCCTTGCAGCACCACGCCATGCACCCCGCCGCCGCGGGTTATCATGGACTCGGCGCGGATAAAGGGTGCCGTTCCGCGTACCGCGGGGTGCTTGGCAACATATTCCGCAACGCGCGGCCAATGGCTCAAGGAGCGGTTTTGCTCCAGCACCGATAAATGCGCGGTCATCCCTAAAATGCGCTCCCGCAACTCTTTCTCGAATCCGTTCATGACCGACAACACCGTGATCAAGGCCATCACACCCACCGCCACCCCGAGCATAGACGTCAGCGAAATGAAGGAGATGAAATGATTACGCCGCTTAGCACGCGTGTAGCGCAAACCGATATAGATCTCCAGCGGCCTAAACATGAGGGCGGATTATAGCGGCTTGGCGCGGGTAACGGTAAAACGCTTGTACCGCACTAATCTACGGGCGCGGTGGAACCGCCGTAATGAGCTGAGCGAGCAGACCGCGATGACAAATGCGGTAGTCCGGGCACGCGCAAAGCAAGGTGAACGAGAGGTCGAAGTCTCGCTGTAGGGAAGCGAAGAATGCGACCAAATGGCGTTGCTCCTTCATTTCACGGCAGTAACGCCCACTGTATATTTTCCAGAAGCGCGCGATTTCTTGCTCGTGGCGCGCGGGATCGCTGCGTTTCCACTGCGCTTTTATCGCTTTCAACTGTTCATGGTACCAGTGGACGAGCGGCAGGCTCGGTGCGAGTGCCGGAACCCAGGCGTGGGCTCTGGATCTGGACACACCCCGTGGGTAACGACGCATGACGATAAGACGCATTCCGTCTTCGGCGGCCAGCGCTTCGTAGACTGTCTTCTTGTAATAGATCGCCAATCTTTGCCTTCCAACCGCCGCTGCTCTAAACAGAATCTCGAGGTTCGTGTCACCAGCGATTCCGTAGTTCGCGCAGTTTTAGGAACACGGTCTTTGCGTCCGGTGTCTCAGGAAGGGCAGGGAATAGTTCTTTCAGTTTTGCGATCACGGTGGCGCTGTGTAAGCGAAAGAACGTATTGACGGTTTTCTCGGTGGCCAAGGTGGAGACAAAAGGAGCATATGGGTTCTGATCCCGCACCCGGGCCAGCAGCGTGGCGGCGGCAGCGTTGTCGGGTTCGCGGTCCAGAGTAAAGCACAAGTTTTTTTCGATGTAATCGTGTCCGGGATAGACTCGCGTATGTTCCGGCAGCTTTAGCAATTGATCCACAAAGGTCGAATACAAAGCCTCGGGATGCCCGCCGTTGTGGCAGTTCCCGGCGCCGGCGTTGAACAGCGTATCGCCGCAAAAGAGCGCCGGGGTGGAGGCATGAGCGAACAGGCAAATATGGCTCATGGTGTGGCCAGGGGTATCTAAACACTCCAGCTCCCCCGACTTACCCACGCGGATAATATCCCCCGCTGCCAAGCCTCGGTCCAGGCCGAGGATCTTGGACTTTGCCTTGCGATGCGCGAGCAAGCGCGCGCCAGTTTTTGCGATCATCGCGTGGTTGCCGCCGGTATGGTCGCCGTGCTCATGGGTGTTAAGGATTTGAGTGATGCTCCAGCCTCTTTCCCTTGCTCGGCTCAAGCATTTTTCGTGATCCAAGGGGTCAATAGCCAAGGCCTCTCCCGTGTTCTCACAAGCGATCAGGTAGTTAAAGTTGCGAAACGTGTTCCCGGTAAAAATCTGCTCGATGATCATGGTGGGTATGCTTAGCGAATTTGGCACCTCAGAGCTTGTGAAAAAATCTACTGCGCTCGGAACCTCACGTTCCGGCGGTGCTCGGAATCCTCATGTATTTCACTATACACTCCGGTTGCTCGTCTCATCCATGAGACTCGCCCCTTCGGGGCTTATGCGCCGTTTCGCTCCCGGCGAAACGGTCCTGCGCTCCGACGGAACGCGACTTTCCTTCGCTCGCGACGATTTTTTCACAAGCTCTCAGTATAAACTGAATGAAGCCGCCGCCGCGATCCCGGTTCTGCCGGGGGCTTGCTGATCAAACCAGTCGATCCACAAGAACAGGGGTTTCTATGCTCACGACTAGCCGCGTTTTCTTGGTCTTGTGTTTTTGCTTCGCTTCCCACTCCGCATCGAGCCGACCGACGTTTGCGAAGCACGGGCTCGTGGTCAGTGATTCCGATCTGGCCTCGCAGGCCGGAGTACAAACGTTGCAAGCCGGCGGGAATGCGGCGGATGCCGCCGTGACCACGGGATTTGCGCTGGCGGTCACGCGTCCCTATTACGCTAGCTTGGGTGGCGGCGGATTTATGATCGTGCGGTTCAATGACGAGGTCTTGGCGCTGGACCATCGTGAGTGGGCTCCGTCACGTGCAACGAGAGACATGTATCTAAAGGCTCCCAAGACCAACGCCTCCACGGTCGGTGCCCTGGCGGTAGCCACGCCCGGCACGGTTCGAGGTCTTTTCGATCTCCACCGGCGCTTTGGCAGGCGCTCCTGGAAAGCTGACATCGAACCGGCCGTGGCTCTCGCGGCGCAGGGGTTCATACTCAGCGAGGGATTCGCCCGCATAATCGAGGAGAACATCGGGCGCTTCTCGGCGGCCGGGAAAAAGTACTTTTCAGATAGGGGAAAGCTCTATCAGATCGGCGATCGCTTCAAGCAACCTCAGTTAGCTCAGGCCCTGGTGCTTATTCAAAAGTACGGGGCCGATGCGATCTATGAAAACGCGATCGCGCGAGACATCATCGACACCATAAAAAAGGAAGGCGGGATCCTGGAACGCGATGATCTCCGTTCTTATCGGGCTCGCTGGGCTGAGCCGCTGCACGCGAGGGTCTTTGGCGCCGATGTCTACTCCATGCCCCCGCCCTCGAGCGGCGGGACACTGCTTATCAGTGCGCTTAAGATGGCCGAGTCCATTGGCCTTAGCCAGTTCCCTCCCTTCAGCAGCGACGAGTTGCATGGGATGGCTGAGATCATGAACCGGGCCTTTTTTGACCGCCGGTATCTGGCCGATCCGGATGATATGCGGATCCAACCCGATGCCATTTTTGCGCCTGAGCGCATTCGTAAATGGGTTGCCACTATCGATACTCGCAAGAAAACGGCTTTTGAGCGCGAAGCATTCGCTATCACCGACGCCATGCCAGGTCCCGTGCGTGAAGGTGAACATACCACGCATTACAGCGTGGTTGACGCAGACGGAAACGCCGTGGCCGCCACCACCACCCTCAATAGTTCTTGGGGCTCTGGTGTAGTCACCGAAAAGTTCGGCATCGCCCTCAATAACGAAATGGATGACTTCACCACCAAGCCGGGCCAGCCGAATCAATTTGACCTGACCCAAAGCCCGCTCAATGAGGTCCATCCGGGGAAAACGCCCTTGAGCAGCATGACCCCGACCATCATCGAGAAGGATGGCAAACTGTTATTGATTTTAGGGGCCCCGGGCGGGCC
>JBOHHR010000050.1:0-3825 GCA_050725475.1 Gammaproteobacteria bacterium
TAGTCGGGAATATCTCGATCCGACGGCCGGTACTGAGCGTCTGTCGGTTCATGCTTAAAGCCAGCGACGTCGTGATCGCGGTCAGCTCGGCGGTCAAAAACGAGTCGCGGCTGATCACCGGACGCCCGATCTACTTGGTGCCCAACGGCGTGGACAACAGCTCTCCTAACGGCATACCTCAGGATCTTCGGATTGATAAAAAGGGGCGCCTGATCATCGCCAGCGTATCCCGCATGACCAAGAAAAAAGGCGTGGATGATTTGGTTCAGATCGCGCCGCGTTTGCTCCAAACATGCGATAAGCTGTTGTTTCTAATGATCGGGGAGGGACCGCAACGGGTTAAGCTGGAGCGCCGAGTGGGCCGCCTCGGGATCGCGCGTCATTTCTTGTTTACGGGACAGATCTCCCGGGCCACGGTACTAACCTTGCTCGCCCAAGCGGATATCTTTGTGCTGCCTTCTAAGCGCGAGGCTTTCGGCATCGCCATTTTGGAAGCATTCTCCAAAGCCGTACCGGTCGTCGCCCGCAACCACAGTGGCGTTTCCGATATCATCGATCACAACCGCACCGGTTTGCTGGCGGATGACGC
The DNA here is from genome assembly GCA_050725475.1 of Gammaproteobacteria bacterium. GTDB lineage: Bacteria > Pseudomonadota > Gammaproteobacteria > JBOHHR01 > JBOHHR01 > JBOHHR01. Next base: position 590 of record JBOHHR010000050.1, read on the forward strand.
CGATGAGCTGGCCGAGCATCTCCAAACCTTGATCGTAAACAGCGACTTAGGCCGCACTTTGGCACGGGCCGCTGAGCGCGAAGTCGTCAAATACCAATGGATAGACATCGCAAAGCGGGTGGAAGCGATCTACGGGCAGATCATTGGTGAAAAGCGTCACTCTATCCATTGACGTCGAGCAGGACTGCCCGCCGTTTTTGCAGAGCACACGTGGCGTGCAAGAAGCCCTGCCGCGGCTGTTGGAATTGTTCGAAAACCAAGGGATCAAAGCGACGTTTTTTACTACCGGCCAAATGGCCGAACGATTCCCTGATCGGGTTCAGGAGATCCCTGCCCAGGGGCACGAGCTAGGGTGTCACGGTTATTCGCACCGGCGCTTCGACCGGCTTTGCTCCAGTGCCGCGCGAGAAGAGATCGTCATGGCGCAGCGCATCCTACGGGATTTCGGCTCACCTGTAATCTCGTTTCGAGCACCTAATCTGCGCTTTCCCGAAGCGTACCTCAGGATCCTGGAGGAGCAGGGTTTCCGCATCGATTCTTCCATCGCCCGCTATAAGCCCCCGTACGCAAGGAAGCCGCTGAAGGTCGGCGCCATCACTCGCATTCCTGTTTCCCTGACCTCCTCTGTGCTGCGCCTTCCGGTGGGTGTGTTGCGGCGCTGGCTGGTCCGCTTCGATGATCTGGTGTTGTTTACCCATCCTTGGGAATTCATCGATATGTCCAGAACGGGGGTTCGGCTCGACTGCCGGTTCAACACCGGTGCAGGGGCCCTGCGCAACCTCGGTGCGATCATCGAACACCTGAAGTCCCTGGAATACCGCTTCGTGCTGATGGTGGAAAAACCTAGTCCTTTGCAAAACGAAGCGACTGCACGTAGGTCAACAAAACAATGAACCCCCAAGCCCCAGTCCTCGACGCAAAACTGCAAGCCCGGCTTTTCCTGGTCAAGTTGTTCGATATCCTATGCTCTATTCCAAGATGGAATCGCTTTCATCGCATACTACGCCGGCATGCGTCAAAAAGGGATGACTTTTTCTTCGTCCAGATCGGCGCGAACGATGGTGTTATTTACGATCCCATACACGCTTATGTGCGAACCCATCAGTGGCGGGGTATATTGGTCGAACCGGTTGCGCACTGTTTCAAAAAGCTCAAGGCAAACTACAGAGGAAACGCGAACCTATTATTCGAGAATGTCGCGATCTCGGACAAAGAAGAAGTGCGCGAGTTCTACCGGATAAGAGAAGACCAGGATTTTTTGCCTAAGTGGTGCGAGGGTCTCGGAACGTTCTATCCAGAGGTGCTGCTCACCCATAAGTGGGCCGTGCCAAACATCGAACAGTACATGGTCAAAGAAGCGGTGCGATGCATCTCTTTAAACTCCTTGCTGCGAAAACACGCTGTGCAGTACATCGACCTATTCTTGATCGATACCGAAGGATATGATTATAAAATCCTCAAGCAGCTTGATTTTGCGGTGCTAAAACCGACCATGATCGTGTTCGAACACCAATACTTTAGCAAAAGCGAGCGGGAGTTCTGTGCGTCCTTGCTAGCCGATCAGCATTATTGCGTATGCCGGCATTTGGGCAATACCTTAGCCTTTCAGCCGGCGTAAGAAGCTTAGGGGTAGCCAAACAAGCGGTTTCCGGAAGACCCATGGGGAAGCGCTGTGCATCAGGAAACCCTCAGCGGTCCCACACAGAGCCACCAACCCGCCCAGCGAGCCCCCGGTGGCCTATGTCGCGCCGATAGTACATCCCAGGCCAGTGTATGGCCTGTATCCGTCGATAGCTTTTTTGCTGCGCCTCGGCGAGGCTATTCCCCAGCGCGCAGACGCACAGCACCCTGCCCCCGGCGGTGACGATCTGGCCATCGCGCAGCGCCGTGCCGGCGTGAAAGATCGTCACCTCCGGATCGCCGTGATGATCCAAGCCGTGGATCACGCGGCCGCTCTGATATTCTCCCGGGTAACCCTGGCAGGCCGCCACCACCGCCAAGGCGGGCCGCGGATCCCACTGGGCCTGCATGCTGGCCAGCTCCCCGTTCAGCGCGGCTTGGCAGAGGGCGATCAGATCGGATTGCAAGCGCGGTAGAATGGCTTGCGTTTCCGGGTCGCCAAGCCGGCAATTGAACTCCAACACTGCGATAGTTCCATCCTCCTTGAGCATGAGCCCCGCGTATAAGAATCCGCGATAAGGGCAATCGATGGCCTTCATACCGTTTAAGGTCGGTTCGATGATCTCCTTCAGGATCCGACCCTGTATCGCTTCCGGGATAACGGCAGCGGGAGAGTACGCCCCCATGCCCCCGGTGTTGGGGCCCCGATCGCGTTCCTCCAGGGTTTTATGATCCTGTGAGCTCGCCAGCGGCAGCACGTGCTCGCCATCGGTGAGGACCATGAAACTCGCCTCTTCCCCTGCAATGAACTCTTCGATCACGATCCCGTGTCTTGCGGCCGCGCTAAAGGTACTTAGAGCCATGATGGACCCCAACGCTTCGCTGGCCTGATGTTGATCCCGGACAATGAAAACCCCTTTGCCCGCTGCCAATCCATCGGCTTTAAGCACCACGGGATATGCCTGCGTCTTCAAATAGGCATCCGCCGCCGCGGGGTTGGGAAACACCGCATAAGGCGCGGTGGGGATCCCGTGGCGCGTCATGAACGCTTTGGCAAAGGACTTGGATCCCTCTAAGGCCGCCGCGGCTCTGCTGGGGCCTAAACACACCAAGCCGCGGTCTTGGAACGCATCCACGACCCCCGCGCACAGAGGCGCTTCCGGCCCAACGATGGTTAGGGTGATTTTTTTCTCCAGCGCGAATGCGCATAAGGCCTCGGTATCGGAGGCCAAGATAGGCACGTTCTCTACCCCTGGCTCTAGGGCGGTCCCTCCGTTACCGGGCGCCACAAAGACGCGCTCGGCCAAAGGGGACCTCGCCGCCTTCCACGCGAGCGCATGCTCTCGCCCCCCGTTTCCGATAATGAGGACGCTCAAGCCCATAGGAAAATCGCTGAGACTGAGATAATGCTAATGGCGAAAATGGCGCATCCCGGTGAACACCATGGCGATCCCGTGTTCATCCGCGGCCGCGATCACTTCCTCATCGCGCAGTGAACCCCCGGGCTGGATCACGGCCGTGATCCCCGCTTCGGCCGCGGCGTCTATGCCATCGCGAAAGGGAAAAAACGCATCGGAAGCCATCACGCTGCCCTTGACCTGCAATCCTTCGTCGGC
>JBOHHR010000051.1:0-4701 GCA_050725475.1 Gammaproteobacteria bacterium
CCCACATGGCCAAAGGCCTCCGCAAGCTTCACGAAATCCGGAAGCGCATCCATGTAGGAATGCGAGTAACGCCTGTCGTAGAAGAACTCCTGCCATTGTCGGACCATCCCCATATAGCGGTTGTTGAGATTCACGATCTTCACCGGCAAGCTGTATTGCAAACAAGTCGACAACTCCTGAATACACATGAGTAGGCTCGCTTCGCCCGTGATACACACCACGGGTGAGTCCGGACTGGCGAGCTGTACCCCCATGGCGGCCGGAAGCCCAAAACCCATGGTCCCAAGGCCGCCGGAGTTGATCCAGCGGCGAGGTCGGTCGAATTTGTAGAATTGCGCCGCCCACATCTGGTGCTGGCCCACGTCGGAGGTCACGTAGGCATCGCCCTCAGTCAACTCGTAGAGCTGCTCGAGCACATGTTGTGGCTTGATCAACGTGCTGTTGCGGTCATAGCGCAGGCAATCCGAAGCCTGCCATTTACGGATCTGCTTCCACCACGGATCCGTCTGCCGATCCGCCGGTTTTACCCCACTGGCCTTGATCAGCTTGTTCAGCTCGCTTAGAACATGACTGACGCTGCCCACGATAGGAATATCCACCGGGACGTTTTTCGAAATGGAAGAAGGGTCGATGTCGATGTGGATGATCTTGGCTTCAGGGCAAAAATGCGCCAAATCCCCCGTGACCCGGTCATCAAAGCGCGCCCCGATGGCGATCAGCACATCGCAATGATGCATGGCCATATTCGCCTCGTAGGTGCCGTGCATCCCCAGCATGCCCACGAATTGCGGATCGGTCCCGGGATACCCGCCCAAACCCATCAAGGTGTTGGTGATGGGATAGCCGAGAAGGCGGGTTAACTCGGTCAGATCGCCGGCGGCGTTATCGAGGATCACCCCACCGCCCGCATAAATCATCGGGCGCTTAGCCGCTAAAAACAGCTCTGAGGCGCGTTTGATCTGTCCTGGGTGCCCCTTGGTGTTGGGCCGGTAAGAACGCATTTCGATGGAAGCCGGATAGTGATATTCCGTCGCATCCGCGGTGACGTCCTTGGGGATATCCACCACCACAGGGCCGGGGCGCCCGGTCATCGCGACGTAGAATGCTTTCTTGATCACAGTGGTGAGATCACGCACGTTTTCCACCAGGAAATTGTGCTTCACGCAGGGGCGCGTGATCCCAATGCAATCGACCTCTTGGAAGGCATCGTTACCGATCAAGTGCGTATGCACCTGGCCGGTGAACACCACCAGCGGAATGGAATCCATGTACGCCGTTGCGATCCCGGTGACGCAGTTAGTGGCCCCGGGACCCGAGGTAACCAGCACCACACCCGGTTTGCCGGTGGCGCGCGCGTAGCCGTCCGCCGCGTGCGTTGCGCCTTGTTCATGGCGCACCAAAATGTGCTTTAGCTTGTCTTGTTTGAACAGCTCGTCATAGATATGAAGAACCGCTCCTCCCGGATAGCCGAATACATGCTCAACGCCCTCGTCGATCAAGGCCTTGATGAAAATTTCCGCTCCTCTAACCTTTTTAGCCACGCTCGCCTCGTCCGGCGCGTTCCGCGCTCACTCGTGTTGTGGGTCTTTTTTTGCCACCGCCCTGGTGTTAATCGCGCGAAATTACTGGTATTCACGGTCGGGGTCAAGGCGGTGCTCAGGAGTTTCCGATTAACTCAGGCTCCAAACGGCGCAGGTCCTGTTACGGGAATCAAAATCTTGAACCACACCTGCGCCGACGAAGAATGGAAAAAACGATATACACAAACCCATTCTCATACTCCCATCAATAGTACGCCATATTCGGTGTGTAGCATAACGACGACGGCCCGTCCCTTGTGCAACGCAACAGCAGCGAGGCACGGCGCGTTTCTGACAACGAAATCGTTACCGTTGGAGCTACCCTACTTTGACAAATCGGTGCCCGCGTTCTATTAATCCAGAATAGGTTGAGCAAAGTCCACGGAGAGCCCGCATGTCACGCAACGTTTCTAAGAAAATAGGTGCCTATCTCATAGGCGCTTTCCTATGCACAAGCACTTCCCTAATCCCCTCACAGGCCACGGCCGAGCAAATGAGCCGTCAGCAAGGCCCGGCGTACGTCCCTCGCGGGGGATACGAGGCCGAACCCGGCGCTGGCGACCTCATCGTCGACGGTCTGGTGGTACGCCCCGCGGCCATCGGTACGGCACTGGTGGGAACTGCGCTATTTCTGGTTACCTTGCCGTTTAGTCTGATTACCGGAGGAACGCAAACGGCCGCGCAAAAGCTCGTGGCAGATCCGACGGTCGCCATATTTCGGCGCTGCTTTGGGTGTGTCCGCCAAGGGTATACCCGCGATTACCGCAGATAAAAGCGCTTTAGCCCGCATATCTCGCCGCTTCTCGACCGCGGATCCGCCAGCGTCTGCGGTGTTGTGCTCGCTCGCCATAGACCGTACGTATACCTGAAGGTAACTCCGCCCTTTAGGCCGCGGGCCGATCCACTCCACAAGTTTCTGCTGAGAAATGCGAGCCACGCCCCGTGTAAGTCGCGTGCCTTGACCCAACTTTTCGTGTAAATTTCTTCGTGCCTGGAATGAAACCGGCTACTGTCAGGCTGGCCGAGCTGTAGGTGATTATGTAGCGCCGCCTATGCGCGGAACAGGGTCCGTGGTTGTCTTATATTTATCTCGCCTCCCGCTCTCCGCGGCGCCAGACCTTGCTGACGCAACTCGGTTTGCCGTTTCGGGTCTTGGATGTACAGGTAGACGAGCATCGGGACGGCGGTGAGCCACCTCGGGCTTACGTGCTTCGGCTCGCTTTGGAAAAGGCACGCGCGGGACTTCGTGCTCGGCAGGCCAGTGACGCGTACCCCGTGCTCGCCGCCGACACCGCGGTCGTTATCGACGATGAGGTCTTAGGAAAACCGGAAGATTCGGATCAGGCTTTAGCGATGCTTGAACGTCTTTCCGGACGATGCCACCAGGTCTACACCGCGGTGGCGCTCGCGGGAGGGATCGAGCTTGCCGCGCTTAGCGTCAGCCGGGTCGAGTTTCGCCTGCTTAATGAGGCGGAACAAAGAGCTTATGCCAGATCTGAAGAACCTTTCGGCAAAGCGGGTGGTTATGCCGTTCAAGGTTTCGCAGCGTCGTTCATCAGCCGCATTGAAGGCAGTTATTCCGGTATTGTGGGATTGCCGCTGTATGAAACTGCACAGCTCCTGAAACAGGGCGGGATCGATGGTACGCCGCCTCCTGTTGCATAGCGCACTAACGACGGCTTATGCCACGGCGACCGCTGCAACGGAAAAAGGCGCTTGGCGCCCGCGCCGTTCAGCGATTCCTGCGTTTTATCGCGCTAAGCACAGCGCTGCTGCTTACCCTCACCGTGCTCCTCGTGCTCGCGCTGCGCTGGATGGACCCACCGTGTTCCTCTTTCATGCTCCAGTACTCAGCCCGCAATCGGTTGAGCGCTAAGACCAACCACCCATTGCGGCACCAATGGGTGCCGTGGGGCGATATCGCACCTGAAGTCAAGCTCGCGGTCATCGCCTCCGAAGATCAGCGCTTTCTGACCCATAAGGGGTTTGATTTCGACTCCATGTACCGCGCCTGGCGTGATCACCGCGGGGGGAAATCCCTCCGGGGCGCGAGCACCATTACCCAGCAAACCGCAAAAAATCTTTTCCTCTGGCCGTCCCGCAGCCTCTCGCGCAAAGCCCTGGAAGCGTATTTTACCGTGCTCATCGAGATGCTTTGGAGCAAACGCCGCATCCTTGAGATCTACCTCAACATCGCCGAGTTCGGCCAGGGTGTCTATGGAATAGAGTCCGCCTCCCGAGCGTTCTTCCATAAGGGCCCATCCGACCTGACGTTGCGCGAAGCGGCATTAATCGTCGCCGTACTGCCCTCTCCTCTTCGCTACAGCGTGCGCAAACCGTCCACTTACCTTTTGCGACGAATTGACTGGATAATTATGCAGATGCGTCGGCTCGGCGGTGCGCGGTATCTACGGGGGTTATGAATCGAGCGCGATATCGGAGCCTGAGGAGCTTGCGGTGCGCGAGGTGATCTTGATGGATGTGGAAGACGCTGCATCTTCTATTCAACCGCGCCGCGGATTCGACAACACCCTTGCCAGCTTCTCAAGCCAAGCGCTTTGGGAGAAGCGCAGGGTGGCGACACTCAACGCGGCGAGGATGAACGTCCCCATCACCGCCAGGTCCCAGGCCACAGTGAAATCCGGCGCGTAGGATCCGCCGGCCGCTAGCGCATGCTTCATCAGGTCTACGCCGTAGCTGAAGGGGTTGATCAAGGCCAGGGTCTTGAGCACAGGCGGTAGCAGTTGCAGGGGGTACAGGGCCCCGCTGACAAAGAACATCGGGAAAATAACAAAGTTCATGATCACGGCGAAGTTCTCTAAGGTTTTGCTGAAGACCGCGATCAACATCCCTAAGCTGGCGCAGACAAAGGCCGGGATCACCAGCGCCAGGAGGAACAAACCCAGGCTATCCAAAGCAGCCCGGTAGCCGAGCAGCGCCAGCACCAGCAACAGCATCAAGGCCTGAACCATCGCGACGATGGCGGCACTGGTTGTGCGCGCGAGTATGATCCAATAGCGAGGAAAGGGCGCGATGATGAGCATCCTCATCACCCCCGATTCCTTATCGTAAACCAGGGAAAGGGAAGCGAGCATGGCGCCGAACAAAAGCACCATGCAGA
>JBOHHR010000052.1:0-5087 GCA_050725475.1 Gammaproteobacteria bacterium
GTTCTGGACGCGGCGACCGGGCGCATGCCGGCTTACGTGGATACGGGGCTCAACGTGGTCCATGTGGATGATGTGGCGGAAGGACATTTACGGGCCTTCGAGCGCGGGAGGATAGGAGAACGCTACATTTTAGGGGGTCACGATATGACGTTGCGCCAGATTTTGGAATACGTCGCCCGCATCACCGGCGGTAAACCACCCCGGATCCGTTTGCCCCAAGGCGTGATCCTGCCTTTCGCCTATATCAGCGAAGCTTGGGCCAGGGTGAGTAAAGCGCGAAAGCCGCCCCGGCTGACAGTCGCTGGGGTGCGCATGTCGAAGAAGCGGATGTTTTTCACCAGCGGCAAAGCGGAGCGAGAGCTCGGTTATCGCTTTAGGCCAGCCGAGCAGGCGATCGAAGAAGCCATCGCTTGGTTTCGCGCTCAGGGCTACACCTGATTGTCGTTCCACCGTTACCTTTCAGCTGCGCGTCGAAATTAAACACGCGCGCATGTGAGCGACGTAGCAGGAAGTGCGCGAAGCCAGGAGCCTGTCGGACTTAGAAGAACCTACTACGGCGGTAGGAAATCGGTCCATAGTTTCGATCATATTCGTTAAATAGTTGCCACTATTCGCCTCAAATGATCGAAAATCTGTCCTCGATTTCCCACGCGCCTCGCTACGGCTCCCTAAGTCCGACAGGCTCCTAGCGCCGTGTGTTTGAACACAAAACCCCGAGTAAACCCGCTTTAAATGACGACCCGTCCCAAGCTGCTGTATTTTGTAACGGAAGATTGGTATTTCTGCTCCCATCGCTTGGGTCTCGCGCTCGCAGCCCAAAGCGCGGGGTTTGACGTTCTCGTTGTGACCCGGGTGCGAAAACATGGACAGATGATCACGTCGTGCGGATTGCGTCTAATCCCCATCGAGTTGGCCCGTCATGGCTCCAATATTCTTTCTGAGCTGCCGGTCTTGTACCGGCTGTTTCAAATCTACCGAACGGAGAAACCCGACATCGTGCACCATGTGGCTTTAAAGCCCGTGCTCTATGGCTCAATCGTGGGGAAAGCAGCGGGAATGCCCGCCCTCGTTAACGCGGTAACCGGCTTAGGTTACCTGTTTGCTTCCAGGGAGTGGAAAGCGCGCCTATTGAGGGGATTCATTAAGCCCTTGCTGCGTCGGCTAATCGGCAACGACAAAAGCGTCGCCATCTTACAAAATCCGGATGACGTAAAGCGGTTATTTGGAGCGGCCGGTGACAACAACTCCTGTGTTCGGATCATTCGGGGCTCCGGTGTCGATCTCGACGAGTTCACGCCGGCCCCGGAGCCAACAGGAACACCACTGATTGTGTTGGCCGGACGAATGCTGTGGGATAAGGGGGTGCAGGAGTTTGTCACCGCGGCGCATGTGCTGCAGCAACAAGGTATCACGGCTCGATTCGCCCTGGTTGGTGCAAGCGATGCGGGCAGCCCTTCCGCAGTGGCAGAGCGGCAGCTCCAAACCTGGCAGGACGATGGTGTGATCGAGTGGTGGGGATGCCGCGATGATATGCCGAAGGTTTTTGCGCAATGCCATATCGTCTGTTTGCCTTCGTACCGCGAAGGAGTGCCGAAGGTGTTGATAGAGGCAGCCGCTTGTGCACGCCCGATCGTGACTACCGATGTGCCGGGTTGTCGCGAGATCGTGCGCCATGAAGAGAATGGGTTGTTGGTACCACCGAAAGATGCAGAGAGGCTGGCCGAGGCGTTGCGCCGCTTGATCGAGGACCCAACTCTGCGGCGACGTTTCGGACAGCGCGGACGGTTGCTAGCCGAGCGAGAGTTTGGCCTGCGCAAGGTTATAAGCGAGACCTTAGGGGTGTACCGGGAACTGCTGGACGGGATGGCAAGATCGGGGGGATCAGTGTGACCCTTTGGGTGTAACCACGGCAAGACGCATCGTGGCTTAGATGGAAGCCCACCAACGGATTGTTGTGACCGGGGCCACCGGGTTTATCGGTAGCGCTTTAGTGCACCAGCTCTGCGCGCAGAGCGTTGAGGTGGTGGGCGTAACGCGGAGGAAGTTTCCTGCGGGCCATCTGGCTGTCCGGCGCTGGCATACGGTCCAAGCCATAGGGCCTCACACGCATTGGGCGGGTATTTTGGAGAATGCCGAGGTCGTGGTCCATCTGGCCGGGATTGCTCATTTGCCTGCAGAAGATTCGTCCGCAGCCTTGGCGCATTACCGAGAGGTAAATGTGCATGGGACGGAACGACTGGCGCGCTGCGCGGCCGCAAGTGGTGTTAAGCGATTTATTTTTCTTAGCAGCGTTAAGATCCATGGAGAGGAGACGGGCCGGGATGGCGCTGGCCGATGGCGGAGCTTCAAGGAGAGTGACCAAGCAAATCCGTTCGACGCGTATGCCATCAGCAAGTGGGAAGCGGAGCAGGCCTTGGAAAAAACACGCGCTGAAACGGGTATGGACACCGTCATCTTGCGTCCTCCGCTGGTGTATGGCCCTGGGGTGGGCGCGAATTTCCTGCGCTTGCTAAAGCTCGTCTATCGAGGCGTGCCTCTCCCGTTAAAAGCGGTGTGCAACCAGAGAAGCCTCGTTTACGTGGAAAATCTGGTCGACGCCCTGATGGCGATTATTTCTTGTCCTAGTGCGATTAACAGGACGTTTCTGGTCAGCGATGCTGTTGTCTCCACGCCGCATTTGATCCGCGCTATAGGGAACGCCTTGCGCCGGCCCGTGTTTTTGTTCTCGCTTCCCGCCGTGCTGTTACGGGTAATAGCCCTAGCGAGCGGAAAGAAAGCGGCCATGGCCCGCTTGCTGGGCTCCTTGGTCGTCGATCCTTCGTTAATCGAAAGGGAGTTGGGCTGGTCCCCACATCGGTCTTTGGACCAGGGTTTGGAAGCCACCGCGCAATGGTTTGCAGACACGAGGAGGGAGCGCTCACTGCTAAAATGAAAGCGTCAACAAGCTGAGGGACTCATTCATGAAGTCGCAAATTCAAGCGCTGACACTCTTTGTCCAAGCGACATTAACTCCTGGCCCAGCCTGCCGGTGATAAGATCGTAGAGTTCCTTGAGCTGCTCCGGCAGGTAATCGTGCACTACCCGATTGCGTAGATCACGCATTTCGATCCACCCGCCAACCGACCCGATTAGACCCGCTTTATCCACCCTGTTGAGCAGGTCACGTAGTGTTTCAGAGGCTTCGGCGTAGAGATAAAGCTCGTAGCTTCGGAAAAAACTTAATTGCCGCCTCGACCGCGCGGACATAGCGGTCACACATCGCATCGTAGGGCTCGCGCTCCGCGGGAGAGTAATTCTTGGCGGGATCGAAGGGCTGATAGGCTGCCAAGGATGCCGAAAGCAACTCAATTGCATCGACGGCTTTGCTACGGGTGCTCTCGGCAACAACGGCGTACCCTTCCATTCAGGCGATTCTCTCCAGTTGCACGGTTGCGAGGAACGCGCGCTGTTCCTTGGTGAGAGCGCGGGGGTTCATGACCACAACATCTATCCTTTCCTCGCACTCGATGAAGAATCTGACGGCCACCTGACGCGAAAGCTCGAAGGCGGGCGCCCCTGAAAAAATGAGCACGTCGACGTCCCCACCCTTTCTTGAATCGTCCACCCGAGAGCCAAAGAGGTAGACGCCCTCTGCGGGAATTCCGCTTATCGCCTGTAGAAGCGCCCGTCTTTCAAGGGCATCCAGCCTCATCCGCGTTCTCTCTGATGGTACCGTGTTTGTACCCTCTCATGGTAGCTTGGTCAAGTAGCGAACAGCCAGACTGTTTTTGATCCAGACCGCCAGAAAATAGTGTCCGTGGACGAGTTAAGGGGGCCAAGAATTAAAGGGCCGAATCGCTACATCTTGCTACTAGGATAATTATTGCCGGCGACGATGGCACTAGCTAATCCTAATGGGCTTCATCCCAGTTTGCCCCTAAACCTACCTCAACGAGCAAAGGCACCGATAACTGAGTGGCGGTTACCATGAGTTTCTGAATATGTTCCCGTGCCGCGTCCACGGCGGGATCCGCGACCTCGAACACAAGCTCGTCATGCACTTGCATGATCATCATGGCCTTGACATGGTTTTCTCTAAGCCACTGGTCGATCGCGATCATGGCTCGCTTGATGATGTCAGCAGAGCTGCCCTGCATCGGCGCGTTGATGGCGGTGCGTTCCGCATACTGGCGGCGCTGGCTGTTGCGCGAACGGATTTCGGGGAGATAGAGCCGGCGTCCGAACACCGTTTCCACATAGCCTTGCTGTCGGGCGCGCTCCCGCGTCTCTTCCATATACCGTTTGACTCTAGGATAACGCGAGAAATAGCGGTCGATATACTCTTGGGCGCGGCCACGCTCGATGCCGAGCTGGCGCGCGAGACCAAAGGCCGACATGCCGTAGATCAATCCGAAGTTGATCGCTTTGGCGGCACGCCTTTGTTCGGCACTTACCTCCTCGAGAGCCAAGCCGAAGACTTCGGCCGCGGTGGCCCGATGGATATCTTCCTCCTTCGCAAAAGCGTCGCACAGACCTTGGTCCTCCGACAAATGCGCCATGATGCGCAATTCGATCTGGGAATAGTCGGCGGCCAGCAGCCGGCAACCCGGCCCCGCGATGAACGCTTGACGAATACGTCGGCCTTCGTCGGTTCGCACCGGAATGTTTTGCAGATTGGGATCGGAGGAGGAGAGACGACCGGTTGCGGCGACCGCTTGATGGTAACTGGTATGTACCCGTCCGGTGCGTGTGTTTATCTGTTTGGGAAGCTTGTCGGTATAGGTAGACTTCAGCTTGCTGAGCGCTCGATGCTCCAAAATGAGTCTGGGCAGGGGGTAATCCAGGGCCAGTTGTTGGAGCACGGATTCGGCTGTGGAGGCTTGCCCTTTGGGGGTTTTGGTCTTGGCGGGCAGGCCAAGCTTTTCAAACAGGATGAATTGGATCTGCTTAGGGGAGCCTAGGTTGAACTCCCCCCCGGACAGCGCTTGGGCTTCCTGCTCGATTGCGCGTATGCGTTTGCCGAGCTCCCCGCTTTGCATGCGCAGCATGGCTTCATCCACCAGCACGCCGTTGCGCTCCATCCGCGATAGCACCGGGACCAAAGGGAT
>JBOHHR010000053.1:0-6695 GCA_050725475.1 Gammaproteobacteria bacterium
GAGCTGCCGATGATATCGAGGAGAAAAGCGGCCTGTTCGATAAGCTGTACGGTCACCCCCGCACCGTAGCGGACGCGGCTACGTTCGGTGTCGTCGGCGTTGATGTCGACCCCGGCCTGCAAGTGGAAATCAAAGCGCCGTACTCTTGCGATGCGGCCAAAAACGGCGTCACGACGAAATCGTCCAACCCCTGAAAGTCGTCTTCGTCGCCGGTCGGTAATCGAAGCCCCAGACCGGACGCGAGGTTTAAACCGTTCGAGCTGAGGAAATGATACTTGGTGCGCAGCAGGAGGTCTCCCACTCCGACTGCGTCGTCGTCCACGGTTTTCCGCTGCACATTCGTGCCATCCGGAAACAAATGCGTCGGGAGACCGGTAAACGGATTAATAGCAGTATTGTTGATCACCGCGCGCGCGCTCACATCCAAGGACGTGAACACGATGGGCAGTAACACGTTGACGTCCCAGCGACTGGTGACACCGTAAGTCGCATATAGCGACAGCACGCTCGACTCCAGATCGAAGGTATCGAAGATCAGATCCGTCGTGTCGCTTTCAAAGCCCGGGACACCGGGGGTCCCGGGACCACCACAACAGTCCGCATGCCCCAAGTTGAAGGACAATCCATCCAGATCGTCGCCGTCCAATTCTTCGAAATCTTGAAACAAATAGGAGAAACCGACATCGAGCTTGCCGCGTCCAACAGTCTGCGGCCGCTCGACATAAACCGGTCCGAGCGATCCCGAGGAGCGTTGGAAAGCTTGGACCTCGGGATTGTATCGAAAAGTTAATCCCGGTACCGACGAAACGGCCGGAAAGTCTGCCGCCGCCGGAGCAAGCTGCTGCACGAGCAGGCCGAGCGTAGCCTGGCTACCACTTGTGAAGTGCGCGAGGTGAAACTGATCGGTTTCTAGAATGATCCCCTGGGGGCCGAACAAGGAATTGAATTGTTCCGCTAATCCTGGGTCGGCAATTGCGCTCCGCCCCATCCCGCACGCTACCCATGCCGCCAAGACCCCCATCGCAAATCGGTGCACCTTCATGTGATACCCCCTTTCAATTTGAGCCAACCCGCAGGTCCGCTATTCTCGGAATGAGTCGGACCCTGGCCAAGACGGCATTGAATAGGTGCTTGAATTCACCCTACATTTTAACTAGCTAGTTGTTTAAAGTAAATGGATAGAAAAACGGTAAATATTCTGATAACTGAGACACACCGGAGACAAACCAACGAACTTTTTTTGGATGGCTTGTTTGGTTCTTGCTATCATCGATCTTATGTGCCCTGGTAGCTCAGCTGGATAGAGCGTCCGCCTCCTAAGCGGGAGGTCGCCGGTTCGAGTCCGGCCCAGGGCGCCATTGTAACGTCGGATGACCCTTATTTGGAACAATCTCGGACACTTCGGCGCAGAGCCCAGCGGCTAGAGGTGTCACTTGCAGCGGTTGAATCGATGGACCGCGATCCAGCACCGTTGCCTAGCGCGCGATGAGGCGAGAGCTTGTGAAAAAATCGTCGCGAGCGACGGGAGGTCGCGTTCCGCCGGAGCGGAGGAACCGGAGTGTATAGTGAAATACATGAGGATTCCGAGCACCGCCGGAACACGAGATCCCGAGCACAGCAGATTTTTTCACAAGCTCCGGACTGACGGATGATCATTTCACAGAAATACGAGGTCTTGAGCCAGATCGGCCAAGGGAGCATGGGTGTCGTTTACCGGGTGCGCCACACCGCCCTGGAAACCATCTCCGCCCTCAAGGTATTGCCCCGGCATTTCACCGAGAATCCCGAGCTCGTCAAGCGGTTCTACCGCGAGGCGCGGGTGTTGGCACGGATGAACCACCCCAATATCGTGCATGTCATCGACATCCACGAGGACAAAGAGCTGCAGTCTCATTATATTGTCATGGAGTATATCGAAGGCGAAACCCTTCGCACCCATTTGGGAGAAACGGGTCCTCTGCCGGTGCCGCGAGTGATCGCAATCGCGAAACAGGTCGCACACGCCCTGAACTACGCCCATCGCTACGACCCACCCGTCATCCATCGGGACATCAAACCGACTAATATCATGATCGAAGAGCGTTCTGGCCGTGTGGTGGTGATGGATTTCGGGATCGCCAAAGACATGGGCGATAGCGAGATGACCAAAGCCGGGACCGTACTGGGGACGTTGCGGTATTGCCCTCCCGAGCAAATGCGTTTCGAAGATCTGGATGGGAGTGCGGATGTCTACGCGCTCGGCATGGTTATTTATGAGGCTCATACCGGGGGTCACCCGTTCGCCGGCTTGGGTGAATACAGCGTGGTGGCGCGGGTACTCGATGCACAGGAGTACCAAATCGACTTCCCCGCCGATACGCCTCCTTCCTTTAGGTCTTTGGTAAAGCGGGCTGTTGCTAAGGATCGTTCGAAGCGCTACCGCTCCATGGCGGAGTTGCTGAAAGACCTCGATGCCTGTTGGTTCGAGTTGGACCAGACCATGCCTGCCGTCGAGCTCCAGCCCGCGCCGAACCTTGACCTCGAGCGGGAGCGCCGCTCGGTTCAGCGTTTCGAGGAGCAGCTCGCCGAACACAAGGATCGTGCCGCACGGGAAGGCGCCGCACAACTTGCCGCCACGCTGTTCGAGCATGCCTGTGCCCTGGAGGAGCAAGGGCAACGGCATTTTCAGCAAAAGGAATACGCGCATGCTCGCGCAAGCTACGAAACGGCGCTGGCCTCATTTAAAGAAGCGTATGAACAGGCTCGCGATGAGGCGAACCAAGCGCGGGATCGCACGGCGGCGGCCAAAGGCAAGGCGGACCGCTCCGATGCCAAGGATAAGGCCCGAACTTATTATTCACAGGGCTTGGCGCTGCAGACGCAAGCCGATGAATTGTGGGAGCACCGATCGTACAGCGAAGCGTGTCAGCTCTATGGGGAAGCGAGCAGCCTGTTTGAAAATGCCGGAGTGCTTGCCCAAAACCTGCTCCAGGAAGAACAAGCCAAGAAGGCTAAAGAGGTTCAGGCGCAAGTGCGAAGGGCGCGCGACGTGGCGGTTAAGGAAGGCGTGGAGGAGTATGCCGCAGAAGCATTCTGGGAGGCAGTGCGCAGTGAGCGCCAGGGGGATACGGCGCTGGCGCAAGAGGATTATCGGCAAGCCCGCGAGATTTTTTCTCAAGCGCTCGCGGGGTATGAACAGGCGCAACAGCAGGCGCGCTCTGAACAGCAACGCCGGCACGCGTTCAGCGCGCGGGGCGAAACGGAACAGGCTCAAGCAGACGCAGCAGCAGAGGGAGCGATGGCCGAGCAGCCCGCCTATCACCAGGCCGAGGAGGCGCATCAACGCGGTGATGAACAGCTCGCTCAACAAGCCTATCTGGGGGCGGTCCAGAGTTATCAGCAAGCGCAACCGCTGTACAAACAGGCCGCCCAGGAAGCTAAACGGGCTCGCCTACGCCAAGATGCACAGGGGGCTCGGCAACAGGCCGAGCGATCGCGCGCGCAGGCACTGGAGGCGGGTGCCGACGAACGGTTCGGATCAGCGTTTTCGCAAGCGGAGCGCTATTGGAGCGAGGGCTGTGAATGTGAAAAGCGCGGCGCCCACCAGGAAGCGCAAACGGCTTTTGAGCAAGCCGCGCAGGTGTGGTCGCAACTGCAAGCAGATGCTCGTTCGCACCGGCTTCGGGAGGAGGCAGAGGCCGCACAAGCGCAGCTTCTGGAAGTAAGAAAAGAGTCACCGAACTTGCGGGAGTGGGCGAAGTCGGCGTGGGCCAAGGCCGATCGACACACGCAAGAGGCGGAAACGGCTTTGGAGCGCGGGCAGTATGCCGACGCTCTTACGCTCTACGGCGGCGCGGTGCAGGCTTTTCATGACGCCCGGTCTGCCGCTGAAAGAGCCCAGGCGGAGCAACAGGCTCGTGCTGCGCGGGAGGAAAGCGCGCGGGCGCAAATCGCAGCTCGGGATTTAGAGGCATCCCGTTACGGCCGCGACGTTTATCTGCAGGGGCAAAAGCTACAGCAGGACGCGGAACGAGCGCTCACGGGAGGCCACTGGAGTGAGGCTGAGCGCGGGTTTCGCGAAGCGGCGGCCTTGTACCAGCAAAGCGGAGTGCTTGCCAAGGACACCCGGGCACGTCAAGCCGCTGAGGCGGCCCGCACGTCTGCCTTATCCGCTCAAGCGCAGGTGAGCCCCGAGATCGAACGTGGGGTATTTCAAGACAAGCTTAGCGCCGCAAGCGAGCTCTTTCAAAAAGGCGAGGGCGCACTCAGGCAGCATGAATACGAACGCGCTCGGGAAATACTGGAGCAAACGGCGGCCGCCTTCCTCAGGATCCAAAAAGAAGGCTTAAGCCATCTGCAGCGGCAGCAGGCGGAGCAGGTACGTACCCAGGCCTTGCGCTTGGACGAAGAAGCAGGAGACGCTCGTGGCTGGTCGGTGCGGCGAGCGCGCAAAGCATTGCAGCAGGCCCATCGTTTATATGAGGCCTCCGACTATCCGCAAGCGGCGACGGGCTACCAGAAAGCGGCCGCGCTTTATGTGGCCTGGCAACAGAAATCGCAACAGTCCTCAGCCAAAGCGAGCAGATCCGTCAAGCTTTACCCCTGGCTGGCGGTGGCAATGGTTTTATTGGTAAGCGGCGGGTGGTATCTATCGCGCCTGACACCGGAACCGGATAAAATACCCACTCCAGCACCCCGCCCCGCCCCCACACCGCCGCCGTCTCCACTGCTAAAGGTGATACCCGATCCCGATCCTACGATGCCCGTGGTGCTGGCAGAGGGTGCGCAGCGATCCTTTTCGGTAAGACCGCAACAAGGAACGGATCCCGCATCGCTTAACTATCGCTGGCTGCTCGAGGGCGCGCCGCAAACCAATGAGGCGAGCTGGATCTATGCACCCGAGTATGACGCGGCGTCTTCGAAACCACGGGAGGTAAAGGTCATCGTCACCGATGGGCAGGATCGGGCAATCGAAGTTTCCTGGGGGGTGGAAGTGGTCAACGTAAACCGCGAGCCCAAGCTTATTCACGCCTTACCAAAGGGGGAGACTCTCGCGCCCAAACCGGGCGAGATCATTTCCTTCGAGGCGCAGGGCGTGGATCCCGATCGCGAAGATCAACTGCGCTACCTCTGGACACTGGGCGGTAAAAGGGTTGCCGAGGATCAGAAGTGGGTGTTCAAAGCGGATCCCGCTGGAAGCCGCCAGCGTGTGCAGGTAGCGATCGTGGATCCCGGCGGTTTGTCCGTTAGCAAGACCTGGGAGGTGGAGGTGGCTCCGGCACCGCCTTTGCGGATCGTGGAAGCGCAACCCGATTCGCCGCCGGATGCAGTCATCGCACTGAAAGAGGGTGGCGCGCAGCGCTTTTCCGTGGACGTGAGCGGTGGCAGCGGGCGCCCCTTGCGTTACCGATGGTATTTGGATGGGCGCCAGCAGGCTAAAGAAGCTGCGTGGACATACCGACCCGACTTCGGCCAGGATGGAAAGAAGACAAAACGGATCCAGGTCAGGGTGAGCGATCCTCAAGGGAGCCGGGTGGAGCGTTTCTGGCAGGTGCGTGTGGAGGATATGAACAGACCTCCGCAGATAGTGGGTTTCACCCCGGAGGAAGGGCGGCTCGACATCGTAGTCGGAAGCTCTCGGCGATTCTCCATCGAGGCGGCAGATCGGGATCGCGGTGATCGGCTGCAATACGCCTGGCTGCTCGACGGTGAGCTTCTTGGGCGCAAAAGCAGCTTCGACTTCCCCAAGGAGGTCGTGCCGGGCAAGCATACCTTAGAGGCCCGAGTCTCGGACTCAGCCCAAACTACGGCGACTCAGCATTGGAGCGTTGCTGTGCTTGCTCCTGCAGCGCCACCGGTGGTCGAGACCAAACCCCCGCCGCTGAAAAAACCGCCCCCTTTGGCCATCCAGGAAGCCGAGGTAAGAGCATGGCTAGGCGATTATAAAAGCGCTTGGGAGAATAAAGACATTGACGCGCTAATTGGTTTAGGGGAAGTCACGAATGCGAACGCGGCGAAACTGCGTGGGGTCTTGGCCGGATACGGCGATTTCCGGGTCGAGCTGACAGAGCTGCAGATCCAGATCGACGGAACCCGCGCAAAGGTGTCTTTTCAGCGTGAAGACATCATCGATGGTAAAAAGCTTGTGCAGCCGGGGCGCAAAGCGTATGTCTTTGTTAAACAAGCGAACGGAAACCTAAACGTGACAAAACGATGATCGCTCTGGTCCTCTGCCTTGGAGCCGCAGGGCAAACTACTTTGTAGCTCTCGTCCGTGTTGACGCCTCAGCATTGACGGTTTCGTCCGACGTGTGGCCCGATAAAAAGTTGAGGGTGAGGGCCCGCCCCACTCGAACTTCGGTGCCGGGTTTGATCTGCGCCGGTTTACCTTGGGGTACTGCTAGACCGTCGACTTCTGTGATGCTTGTGTCGGATATCTGGCGCAGAAAAAGCCCTTCCGCGTCCCGCCTGAGCTCGAATTGCCAGCGGCTAATACGATTGTTCTGGTCTGGATCGGGGTGGACGAGAACGACATCGTTGGCCGGCATGCCGTTGTTTTCCCGCAAGCGGCCGAAGCCGATGATGTCTTGACTCGGTAAGGGGCAGACGCTCGATGTTTCTTCGATCCGGAACGCCGTGGGAAAGAGGTTCGCATCCCGCCATTCCAACACCAAGGTTAGCACCGGTCGCGGGATCCCTTTCAGCTCGATCGGAGCC
>JBOHHR010000054.1:0-6089 GCA_050725475.1 Gammaproteobacteria bacterium
GCCCTGGTAACAGGTGCTAGCCGCGGAATAGGGTGTGCCGTAGCATTGGAAATCGGGCGCTTGGGCGCTTTCGTGGTCGGGACCGCAAAATCAGACGCGGGGGTAAAAAGTTTTGCCGCTCTGCTGAAAAAACACCAATTAGAAGGTTTAGCATTGGGCTTAGATGTAAGCAAACAGGCGTCGGTAGACGCGCTGCTGCAGGAGTTGGGCAGGCGTAGAATTTTGCCTACGATTCTGGTAAACAACGCGGGTGTTACCCGCGACGGGCTATTGCTGAGGATGCGGCAAGAGGATTGGCAAGAGGTGCTGGATACGAATTTGAGCTCGGTCTTTCGTCTAACGAAGGCATTCCTCCGTGGGATGGTTAAAGTACGTTATGGACGCATCATTAACATCGCGTCGGTCGTCGGGTTAAGGGGCAATCCCGGTCAGACGAATTACGCCGCTGCTAAAGCAGGAATCCTTGGGTTTACCAAATCATTGGCATTGGAGCTCGGCTCGCGCGGGATTACGGTAAACGCAGTGGCTCCCGGCTTTGTGGACACCGATATGACGCGCCGTTTTAACGTCGCAGAGCGCGAACAGATCCTGTCTCAAATCCCCTTGAACCGGTTCGGCTCGCCCGAAGACGTAGCGGCCGTGGTGGCGTTCTTGGCTTCGCCGCGAAGTGGCTATATTACGGGCGAAACGGTCAACATAAGCGGGGGTATGTATATGGCGTAATTAGCATTCTTTCGCAGATCGCGAGAGGGTTCCGTGGAA
Organism: Gammaproteobacteria bacterium; assembly: GCA_050725475.1. Classification (GTDB taxonomy): domain Bacteria; phylum Pseudomonadota; class Gammaproteobacteria; order JBOHHR01; family JBOHHR01; genus JBOHHR01. The sequence goes on from JBOHHR010000054.1 coordinate 763, forward strand.
GGAAGGCCATGTCAAGGTGTTCGGAGAAGTTGATGAATTGCCGGCAACTCCTTTTGGTATGATCGCTCGCTTGCATGTTTGTTTGTTTTCACTAAACTGACGCCCACGCTGCGGCGGTACGCTGCGGCTTCGATCGGGAGGAAAGATCCGGATGAGTACCATTGAAGAAAGAGTCAAGAAAATTGTGGTTGAACAGCTCGGCGTGAAAGACGAAGAGGTGACTAATGAGGCCTCTTTTGTCGACGATTTAGGCGCCGATTCTCTCGATACCGTAGAATTGGTAATGGCCCTTGAGGAGGAATTCAAGACAGAAATCCCAGACGAGGAGGCTGAAAAAATAATGACGGTACAACAAGCTGTTGACTACATTACCGCACACGCGGAATAGTGTTATCAAAGAATTTAGGTAATGCGCTTCCTGCTACATCTTTTTCTCGCGGTCGATTTTGTCGGATGTTCCATCGGCTGTGTGATGGGCGCATAAAACTACCTTCCACTTCTCGGCGCCTCGGATTTATTTCACTAGGCACCTCTGCAAGGCTTATGTCGGAAAGACCGTGTTCATGGAGCAGCGCGGCTGTTCCCGTTTGAAAAGTGGCGTCCCAACAATGAATAAAAGGCGTGTCGTGGTCACGGGATTGGGCCTGTTGACGCCCGTGGGAAACGACGTCGAACAGTCCTGGCGCAATATTGTTGAAGGGAAAAGTGGTATCGTCCCAATTACAGCGTTCGATGCCAGCGCCTTCTCCACCCGGTTTTCGGGCCCGATAAAAGACTTTAAAGTCGAACAGTATGTTTCTGCAAAGGACGTACGCAAGATGGATCCGTTTATCCACTACGGGATGGCGGCCGGAATTCAAGCGTTCGACGACTGCGGATTGGAGGTTACCGAGGAGAATGCATCGCGGATCGGGGTGGCGATCGGTTCTGGGATCGGAGGACTGTGGGGTATCGAGCATGGAACGCAAACTTGGCTTGCGTCGGGTCCTCGGCGCTTGTCACCGTTTTATATCCCCAGCAATATCATTAATATGCTGGGCGGAAATCTTGCGATACGGTATGGGTTAAAAGGTCCCAATTACGCCATCGTTACCGCCTGTGCTACCGGCACCCACTGCATAGGGAATGCGGCGCAAGTCATTGCATACGGTGATGCCGAGGTCATGGTTGCGGGCGGTGCGGAGATGGCAACGACACCCACCGGATTGGGTGGGTTTTGTTCCGCCCGAGCACTCTCAACGCGGAACGATGATCCACAAGGTGCTAGCCGTCCTTTCGATAAAGATCGGGATGGGTTCGTACTTAGCGATGGAGCTGGGGTGATCGTCTTGGAAGAATACGGGCACGCCAAGCCACGAGGGGCAAAGATATATGCCGAGCTCGTCGGTTCGGGGATGAGCGGGGATGGTTATCATATGACAGCGCCAACCCTTGGAGGGGAGGGTGCCGCCGACTGCATGCGGGTGGCGCTGAATAATGCGCGCGTCAGTGCCGAGAGAATCGATTACATCAACGCCCACGGGACTTCGACCCCGGCAGGGGATGTGGCGGAGACCCGAGCGATAAAGTCCATTTTTGGTGATAGCGCTTATAGGATCGCGGTCAGTTCGACGAAGTCAATGACAGGGCATGCGCTCGGCGCGGCGGGCGGCATGGAAGCGGTGTTCGCGATCCTGTCGATCCGGGACCAGCTTGCGCCGCCGACCATCAACTATACAAACCCCGATGCGGAGTGCGACCTGGATTATGTGCCAAACGAAGCGCGGGATCTACGCATTGAGTATGCGCTTTCGAATTCTTTTGGTTTTGGCGGCACTAACGGTACCCTCGTATTTCGAAAGATCTAGCGCAGCGAGGTATTTCGCCAGAAATAGGGTGGTGCGAGCTCGGAAATGCAGGAGGAAAAGATCGTTCTGGTATGCTTGGTTCTAGGCGCCTCCTTCTTGGGGTAGAGGCACGCCGTGTCCGCTTCAAGGATCATCGTAAACGGCACTGCAGACGAGAGCGTTCCTGCGCTGGACAGAGGACTACAATACGGTGATGGCCTATTTGAGACGCTCGCGATCCTGGATGGAGCGCCTCAGCATTGGGACTCGCATATCGAGAGACTGGAGCGCGGCTGTTCGCGTCTGTATCTGTCTTCGCCGCAACGAGACGGCCTCCTGGCTGATGCGAAAAGGTTATGCCGGGGTGTCAAACGCGGAGTTTTGAAGATTATCCTCAGCCGAGGGACTGGTGGGAGAGGGTACAGGCCTTCGAGTCGGGGATCGCCTACGCGGGTAGTTATGGGTTTCCCGTGGCCAGAGTTGCCCCCACTGGCGGGGGAGGGGGTCACGGTGAAGATATGCGACACCCGCTTAGGACTGAATCCCGCGCTTGCCGGGATTAAGCATCTCAACCGCTTGGAGCAAGTGCTCGCGCAGCGGGAATGGGCTGAACCCGATATCGCTGAAGGTCTAATGCGGGATCTGGAGGGAAACGTGATCGAAGGGACTATGAGTAACCTGTTCATCGTCCTTGATGGGCGACTTATGACGCCGGACCTGAACCGATGCGGAGTTGCCGGAATCATGAGAGCGTTTATACTCGCTACGGCACAAGAGTTGGGCATTGCGGTTGTGATAGCACCAATAGGCGTCGCTGATCTCGTGAGGGCAACGGAGGCTTTCTTGTGCAACAGCCTGATTGGGCTGTGGCCGATCCGCGGTGTGGTGGGCCTCAATACGTCTTTTCGCGAACGCGCCCTGACGGCAAAGATGCTCTCAGCTCTTGTGGGCAAGGGCATTCTTCCCCAGTAGAAAGACGCCAAGGTGGTACGACTTCTTAGCCTTCTCTTTGTACTAAGCTTGGTTGCGAGTGCGTTTTGGCTATGGCGTGATATGCAGCAGTCCCTTAGCAAGCCCCTGGCGATAGGTCAGCGAGGGTTCGATTATGAAATCAAGCCCGGCCTGAGCGCACGAGATCTCGCCCAGCAGTTGGCCCGGAAAAAGGTAATCGATAGCCCATGGTTTCTTGAGCTTGAAGCGAGACGCCGTGGTGTGGCCACTCAGATCAAAGCGGGTGAGTACCATTTCGACGCAGGAACAACGGCCGCCGAACTTTTGCATAAAGTGGTTTCGGGCAAGTTCATCCAACACAGCGTCACCTTCGTGGAAGGGTGGACTTTCAAGCAGTTGCTGGCCGGGCTCGATGCCGCAAATGCGCTGACTCATACCTTAAATAACAAGAGTCCTCCCGAGGTCATGCGCCGGATAGGGCAAGCGGGCGTTCATCCCGAAGGACGCTTTTTTCCAGACACTTATCTGTTTTCTAGAGGCACATCAGATGTGGAGATCTTGCGGCGGGCTTTTGATGCGATGCAGCGTAAGATGGAGCAAGCGTGGGCGTTTCGGGATCAGGGTTTGCCTTACAAGGCACCCTTTGATGCGCTTATCATGGCGTCACTCATTGAGAAAGAAGCAGCGAAGCGGGAGGAAAGACCGATTATCGCTGGCGTATTTTTGCGTCGCCTTAAGGAAAACATGAAGTTAGAAACGGACCCGACCATCATCTACGCGATGGGGGATAGGTTCGATGGTAACCTCTCGCGAGAGCATCTCGGAATGGACAGCCCCTATAACACCTATCGCTACCCGGGGCTCACCCCGACACCTATCGCTATGCCCGGAGCCGCGTCTATCGAGGCAGCGTTGCATCCCGCCCCGGGGGACGCGATGTTTTTTGTGGCCAAGGGAGACGGGACCCACTATTTTTCCTCCTCACTGGAAGAACACAACGCGGCCGTCGCCAGATATCAGCTAAAGAGAGAAGTGACGGTATCGGACGGGGAACCATGATCCGCCGCTGGGCCGGTCGTTTCATAACCGTTGAAGGTATTGAAGGCGTTGGAAAGTCGACCCACATCGGGTTTATGGCAGCCTATCTGCGCGAAGCGGGGGAAACGGTAGTCGTTACTCGGGAACCCGGGGGCACCGCGCTTGGCGAGTTGCTTCGGGGCATTCTATTGGACCCCAGTGTCGAGGCAATGAGCCCAGAGGCAGAAACCTTATTGATGTTTGCGGCCCGCGCGGAGCACGTTGGTAGAGTGATCCGGCCGGCGCTTGCCGCGGGCAAGTGGGTCATAAGCGATCGCTTTACCGACGCAACCTATGCGTACCAAGGCGGGGGCCGCAAGGTGGCCAGACAACATATCCATAACTTGGAGCGTTTCGTTCATTCGGATCTGAGGCCACATGTGACATTTTTGCTCGATGCACCTCCCTCTATTGCCTTAGCGCGGATCCGCGAGCGGTGCGCGAATGACCGCTTTGAGGGTGAACGGATCGAGTTTTTTAGCCTGGTACGAGACCGTTACCTTGATATGGCACGCGAGCAACCCGATCGCATCCGAGTCATCGATGCGTCCGAACCTATTGCGGATGTACGGGCACAGCTTGTGCGGGCGCTCCAAGAGACGATATCTGTACCCGGTAGAAGTTTGCAGGCTACCAAGAGCTAATGGAGCAAGCACCCTATCCCTGGCAGGAACACCGGTGGCAGCGCCTGTTGGGCGTTCGGAGGCAAGGACGACTGCCTCACGCACTCCTGCTGGAGGGCCCCGAGGGATCTGCGATCAGGGAATTCGCGTGGGCCTTCTCTACTGTATTGTTGTGCGCTCACGGTGCGCTCGGGGACCAAAGTTGTGGTGCCTGCAAGAGTTGTCTTCTGGTCAAAGCCGGGACTCATCCTGATCTGCATATGGTCGCCTCGGAGGCACCCGGCAAACCGATAAAAGTTGATCAGATCCGAGAACTGGACAACATGGCAGCGCTTAAGCCCCATTCTGGGAGTGTCAAATGTGTGATTTTGGAGCCTGCTGAGGCGATGAACTTAAGCGCCACCAATAGCTTGCTCAAAACACTCGAGGAACCGGCGGCGGACACCTTTTTGTTCCTCGTATGTTATCAACCCTCATTGTTGGCCATTACGCTGCGAAGTCGGTGTTTACGCGTTGACATGCGCGCGCCTGTTTCAACGGCTTTGGCATGGCTGGAACAAAAAGTGGTGGGCCAACAGCATCGTCAGCTCCGCCCTTTACTGGCATTAACCAACAAAGCTCCTCTAAAAGTGTTGGAGATGGCTAGGAAAAGCGGGTTGGAGCAGTGGACTGACGTTTTTGAAGACCTAGAGGGAGTGATGTCTGGGCAAAACGATCCAGTGGCTGTCGCTGAACAGTGGAACAAGCAAGAACCCAATCAGCTCTTCTTCTGCTTGGCAAAATGGCTACAAATCATGATAAGAACCAAGCTTTCTGATATGCTTCCTTCATGGATGGACAGCGATCTGAG
>JBOHHR010000055.1:0-7757 GCA_050725475.1 Gammaproteobacteria bacterium
GTGGGCTTGAACGTCGGCATGGTAAGACGAGCGCACCATGGGACCGCTGGCAACATGGCTAAATCCAAGGCTCTGTCCGAACTCCGCAAGAGCGTCAAACTCGTGAGGAGGGACGAAGCGCGCCACCGGTAGGTGATACCGGCTCGGCTGCAGGTATAGCCCCAAGGTTGCCATGTCGCACAGATTATCCCGCAGATCGGTTAATACCGCTCGTATTTCCTCCAGCGTTTCCCCTAGCCCAAGCATCAGACCCGATTTCGTCGGGATCTGCGGATGTGCGTGTTTAAAGCGCCTGAGCAATTCGAGCGACCAACGGTAGTCCGCCCCGGGGCGAACCTGCGGATACAAGCGGGGGGCGGTCTCCAGGTTGTGATTAAAGACATCCGGTGGTTCCCCAGCCAGTTGTTCAAGAGCGGCGTCCATGCGACCGCGGAAATCCGGCACCAAGATCTCGATCTTTGTGCCGGGCATGAGGTTGCGTATGGCGCCAACGCATGCCGAAAAATGGGCGGCCCCGCCGTCTTTGAGGTCATCGCGATCCACCGAGGTGACGACGACGTAGGACAGCTTCAAGACAGCGATGGCGTTCGCGAGCCGTAATGGCTCTTCGGGGTCCAAGGGGCGAGGGCGCCCATGAGCGACGTCACAAAACGGGCAGCGGCGGGTGCACAGATCACCCATGATCATAAAAGTCGCTGTGCTCTTCCCAAAGCACTCGCCAAGGTTGGGACAAGCGGCCTCCTCGCAAACGGTGTGCAGCCCGTATTCTCTCAGTAGGCTTTTAAGCTGCTTCACCTTGGGCTGCATGGGTGCCGTAGCCCGGATCCAGGACGGTTTTTTGGGTAGGGCGCCAGCGCTAGGCGCCGGCCGGAAACGCAGGGGGGCGACTTTGGTCGGCCCGCGCTGTTCAGGGGTTGGTTTGGAACCACTGATAGGCGTTGGCATGTTTGGCTCCCTCATCAACAGGTGGCACACGGTTTACAGAATTATACCCAAGCTGTCGCTGCACGTGCCGAATCAGCGCCTGGCCAATGCGGCTTAGATCCTCGTGCACCCCGTGGTCCGAAAGCTGGGTGATTTTCAGATCAGGATAGCCGCAGGGGTTGATGTCCGCGAACGGTTTCAGATCCATGTCCACGTTTAAGGCCGCGCCGTGGTACGTACAGCCCCGCCGCACGCGCAATCCAAGGGATGCTATTTTCATTTCTTCGATGTACACTCCGGGGGCGTGCGGCGTTCGGGTAGCGGTTATGGAGTATTCGTCCAACAAGTCGATGATCGCCTGCTCGAGCTTGTTGACGATTGCGGTGACGCCCAGCCCAAGTCGGTGCAAATCGAATAAAGCGTAAGCGATAAGCTGGCCGGGGGCGTGAAAAGTAACTTGGCCGCCACGATCGCAGTGCACCACCGGGATGTCGGTTGCCCGCAGGAGATGTTCCGTCCGCCCGGAAAGACCCAGAGTATATACCGGGGGGTGCTGAAGCAGCCAGATCTCGTCCACCGTGCCTCGGCCGCGATCGGTGGTGAAGCGGCGCATCGCTTCCCAGGTCGATAGGTAGTCGCATAGGCCGAGTTGGCGAACGGTCAGTTGCATTACAACGCCATCAAAATGCGGTCATGAGCACATAAATCGTGGTAAATAGCATCCAATTGGGAACGGCTGACTGCCGTGATGGTTACCGTTACAGCAATGTATTTTCCCTGGCGGCTAACGCGGCACCGTAGGGCCCCTTCGCTGAGATCGGGTACATGCGAGCGTATGAGCTTGAAAACCAGCGAATCGAAGTCCGGACTACACCGCCCGAGCACTTTGATGGGAAACCTGCACGGAAATCTCAGAAGCATGGGGTCGGTGTACGGATTGAACAATTCCATTTTTCGGCTAAATTTAATGTAACTCTTGACAAAACGGACGTAATAAGGTGATTATAAAAGCCAAAAGCTAAGCAAAAGCTTGGCGGCTGGTCATCGCAGCACCGTGTTTCGAAGACAGGGACGAGGGCGGTTCTAAGGTTAGACATTGTCACACCCGTGGTTTTAGTCTTGTTGCAGGGGAGGGTACTCATGAGCACAAGCACGATACAACAAAAGTTCGAGGATCCGGAAACGTGGAAACGGATCGGGTTGGTAGCGCTGTTCAGCGTGATCTTTTTCCTTTTAGCCCGGTGGCTGATCTGGGTACTCGTCGTTGTTCAATTGCTATTTGCATTGTTTGCCGGCCAGCCACAACAGACTCTCTCTAGACTGTGTGCGGATCTTAGCAAGTTCATGCACCGATGCTTGTTGTTCATTACTTGGAGCTCCGATGAATTGCCTTATCCGATTAATGAATCGGCGGAGGGACAAGACAGCAAGATTCCTCCCCGAGAAAATGATGTGAGCGACACATCCTTCTAACAGGTTCCCGCGGTCGTCGAAGCTATCTTTAGGAAAGAATAGATCGCGCGCCTGCCTGGGCCACCCCGACCGAAGCTCGATCAGCGACGGTGGCGAGGAGATCCGGCCCGTTGAACGTGCCTGTCTTCTCCTGCCGTTGAACGCTTTGTGCATTGCAGCTAAGATTATTCTCTTTTAGCTGTTAACACACCATCACGGGGTTGCGTGAACTGTCGCATGCGTCCCGACCGATCTTCCGGTGGTTTGGGCCGCATGTTCCTCGGAAACATGCGTCTCACCCCAAAGTAAAGAATTAGGGCGCGATATCTGTGAGCCGAAAAGATTTCAAGACCACCGCGATGTTCCGGAGCAAGCAGGCGATGGGATCATTTTCGAAGTACCTCTAATCCGATCCGTCCATGAAACTAGGCGTACCAGGATTTAGCTATGCCGATCTCCACGATCCCGGTCGCCTGGCCGACTTGGCTCTAGAATTCGATCGACAACTTCAGTCGCAAGATCCCCAGCTTTTTTTAAAGTTTGCCCACTATCGCGAGAGCAAGGGACAAGGGATGTCGCCGCCGGTTATATCCGAGTTATTGGTACGCACAGCGCCCTACGTGGGAGCCTTTGTCTCCTGCCTGTTTAACATCGAAGAAGTGCGGGCACGGCAAATCGCTGCGATTCGCCGGGAAATAGAGACGGTTTTTCGCTATCGGCAAGAGATCGTCGCCCAGGTGGATTCTGCATTTGGGCCGGAACAAATCACAAGCTGGGATATTCCAGCAATGAGCGACTTGCTGGAGATTGTGGTGAAGATCGTGGCTTCGGAAGCACTTTGGAATGTGGACCGGGAGAAAGCCGTAGCTACCGCCGCCGTATCGATCCTTCGGCTCAAAGAGCAGGTTTCTCCTTCTGCTGCCGTCGAGCAAGGCAACCACGGGTGCGTCGAAGAAGAAATCCAGCGATTGCGTGAAGCCCTCGCCACTCACAAGAACATCGGTATCGTCCTCGATCAAGCGTTGGCGTGTGGAGACTCCCGGGAATTTGTAAGCGGGTTGCTGGAGCTCATTCGGCGATGGAGTTACGCGGCCAAGCACGTAGCGAGCCCACAGGCACAGGTAAAGGGCTGGCTGAGCTTTAAAGTACCGGAGAAAACGGATTTCGACGATCTCGTTCCTCATGTTCATTCTTCGCGGGCCCGCTACCACGTATGGCAGGGGCAAAAGGAACACTCCCGGCGCCGTGATGGGTTTTCCCTCACCGACAAGCGGTTTAAGCAAAGGCAGGCTCTTTATGAGGTCGAGCACTGCATCTATTGCCACGAGCGGGATACGGACTCCTGCGCTAAGGGGATGCGCAACAAGCGCACCGGGGACTTCAAGATCAATCCTCTGGGTGTGACCATCACAGGATGTCCCTTGGGGGAAAAGATCTCCGAGATGCACGTGCTTAAGAGGGAGGGCGATAACATCGGGGCATTAGCGCTGGTCATGATCGACAACCCCATGTGCCCCGGCACCGGCCATCGCATCTGCAACGATTGCATGAAGGGCTGCATCTACCAGAAGACAGAGCCGGTCAATATCCCTCAGATCGAGACCCATGTGCTGACCGATGTCTTGTTTATGCCGTACGGCTTCGAGATCTACAGCCTGCTCGCGCGCTGGAATCCCTTGCATGTGCTAAGACCCCATGCGCTTCCCTACAACGGCAAAAATGTATTGGTGGTGGGCTTGGGTCCGGCGGGTTACACCTTGGCTCATTACCTGCTGAACGAAGGATTCGGGGTAGTGGGGATTGACGGCTTAAAGATCGAGCCCCTGCCTCCGAGCCTCACCGGAAGCAAAAACAGCCTCCCCCAGCCCATACGCGACTTCAGCGGGCTGTATGAGGATCTGGACAAACGCGTTACGGTCGGTTTCGGGGGTGTGGCCGAGTACGGCATCACCGTGCGTTGGGACAAGAACTTCCTGAAAGTGATCTATTTGACTCTAGCCCGGCGCTCGAGCTTCAGAGCCTATGGCGGCGTGCGTTTTGGCGGTACTCTGACCGTGGAGGAGGCCTGGGAGCTCGGCTTCCACCATATCGCCATTGCGGCGGGCGCCGGAAAGCCCACGATCATCGGATTGAAGAACAATCTGTTGCGCGGCATACGCAAGGCGTCTGACTTTTTGATGGCCTTGCAATTGACCGGAGCGGCGAAGGAGTCCTCTCTGGCCAATTTGCAAGTGCGCCTTCCGGCGGGGGTGATCGGCGGGGGGCTTACCGCGATAGATACCTCCACCGAGTTAATGGCCTATTATCCGCGCCAGGTGGAAAAGATCCTTCATCGCTACCAGCGACTCCAGGAGCAGATCGGCGAACAGGCGGTATGGGGGCGTTTCGATGAGGAGGAACGGGTCATCCTGACCGAATTCCTCGCTCACGGTCGGGCCATACAGGCTGAGCGCGAGCGCGCCCAGGCAGCCGGGGAAGCGCCGGATTTCAAACCCCTGCTCGAGCGCTGGGGAGGAGTGACCCTGTTCTACCGTAAGGAGATAAAAGACGCGCCTGCCTACCGCCAAAATCACGAAGAGATCAGAGAGGCCATGGCAGAAGGGATCGCTCTTGCCGAGGGGATGAACCCGCTGGAAGCGATTGCCGATGACTGGGGGCATCTTAAGGAAGTCGTGTTCGAAAAGCGGGTGCAAGAAGGCGGAACGTGGGTGGACGCCGAGACCTTAAACGTGCCGCTGCGCAGCCTGTTTATCGCCGCGGGCACCTCGCCCAACACGATTTATCAGAGCGAGCATCCCGGCACCTTTGAGATGGACGGAAAGTTTTATCGGCGCCATGAAGTGAGCGCCGGCAATGACTCGTTGATCCCGGTGCAAGACACCCCTTGGCCAAAGATCGGGAAACCCGCGCCCTTGACCTCTTATTGCCGCGACGGCAAGTACATTTCCTTTTACGGCGATAATCATCCGGTATATGCAGGCAACGTGGTCAAAGCCATGGCCAGCGCCAAAGACGGTTTTCCATACATCGTCACGTTGTTTGAAGGCGAGCTTAAGGCCTTAGATCCGGCAGCACAGGCCGAACGCGAACGGGCGCTCTTGTGCCTGCAAAGCCGCTTGGACGAGGAGCTGATCGCGCGCGTCGTGGCGGTGACTCGCCTCACGCCCACCATCATCGAAGTCATAGTGCGGGCGCCCATGCAGGCGAGGAAATTCAGTCCCGGCCAATTCTACCGCGTGCAAAATCTAGAAACGCTGGCGCCGACCATCGAAGGAACGGTATTGGCGAGCGAGGGTTTGGCGCTGACCGGCGCTTGGGTGGGCAGGGATAGGGGACTGATCTCGCTGATCGCGCTCGAAATGGGTAGTTCCTCGCGTTTGTGCGCCTTTTGGCACCCGGGTGATCCCGTGGTGGTGATGGGTGTGACGGGCACTCCCACGGAGATCCCGCATGACAAGACGGTGTTGCTTGCGGGAGGCGGTTTGGGCAACGCCGTCCTTTTTTCCATCGGCAAAGCCTTGCGGGCGGCGGGTAACCGGGTGATTTATTTCGCCGGTTACCGCAATAAGGGGGACGTGTTTAAAGTGAACGATATCGAACAAGCGTCCGATGTCATCGTCTGGGCCGTGGACCGCGCGCCTGGGGTTCAGGCCATCCCGACGACTCGTCCCCAGGACAAGCACTACATCGGCAACATTGTAGAAGCGATGGTTGCGTACGCGAAGGGGGAGTTGGGTGAAGTCGAGATGAGCCTCGGCGAGGTTGATCGCATCATAGCCATCGGTTCCGATCGCATGATGCGAGCGGTGCAGCAAGCTCGCCTGCGGGAGCTTAAGCCTTATTTAAAGCCGGAGCATGTTGCCATCGGCTCTATCAACTCGCCCATGCAATGCATGATGAAGGGCGTGTGCGCTCAGTGCTTGTGCAAGCACATCGATCCCGGGACGGGTAATGAGACGTTCGTATACTCCTGCTATAACCAGGATCAACATCTGGACCACGTGGACTTCGATAACCTGCACGCCCGCTTGAGGCAGAATTCGGTGCAGGAAAAGTTGTCCAGTCTGTGGTTGGATTATCTGCTGAACAAGCCGGGGGCGGCGAAGCTGTCGGTGGCGGCGGGCTAGCTGTGCGGCTTATCGTGATCAGGTATTTCTAACCGAGGCCGCCGGAGGCCCGAATATGTCCTTTCCAGTGTAGGTTCGGAAACAGATTGAGAAGCTTCGTTAATTATTTATGAAAGCAAGGCAGCTTCTCAATGGCAAGGGCCCGCTCATCATGGGCATATTGAACGTCACCCCGGACAGTTTTTCCGAGGGCGGGCGCTACGCGAGTCCGAAGCCTGCGATCAGTCACGCGCTCGAGATGGCCAAGGAGGGCGCGGACCTCATCGATGTCGGGGGAGAATCGACCCGGCCCGGATCAGAACGGGTACCGGCGTTCGAACAGCGCCAACGGGTAGTGCCGGTAATCGAGGGATTGCGGCAGGCGCTGCCGGACGAGGTAGGCATCAGTATCGATACCACGCTCGGTGAGGTCGCGGAGGCGGCCTTGGATGCCGGAGCGGAGATGATCAACGATATTTCCGCAGGCAGGGATGACGCGAGCATTCTCGCCTTAGCCGCCCAGCGCCAAGTACCCATTTGCCTGATGCATATGCAAGGGACCCCTAGCACCATGCAGCAAGACCCGCAGTACGGTGACGTAGTGGACGAGATCCGCGCATTTCTGCTGGAACGGGCGGACAGCGCGATAGCGGCCGGGATCCCGCGTGAGCACATCATCATCGATCCCGGGATTGGCTTCGGTAAGACCCGCGAACATAATCTTACGCTATTGAAAAATTTACCTCGTTTCGTGGGTTCGGGGTATCCTGTGCTGCTCGGGGCCAGCCGCAAGCGCTTCATGGGCGCGATCTGCAACGAGTCGCAGCCAAGCAGCTTAGTGGGCGCCACCTGCGCTTCGACGGCCATTGGTATCGCCGCCGGGGTGCGCATCTTCCGGGTGCACGATGTGGCGATGAATCGGCAGGCGGCCGATGTGGCCTGGGCCATCAAACAGGCGTAATACGCATAATACAACAAATCGTAGGGTCGGTGACCGATGAACGTACTCGTGTTCGATATTGAAACGGTGCCCGACGTGGCCGCGGGAAGGCGGCTCTACGATCTGAATGGTCTGGATGATGCTGAAGTCGCAAACGTGATGTTTAGCCAGCGCTCCCAAGAGACGCAAGGGAGTAGCGAGTTTTTGCGCCATCACCTGCACCGGGTGGTAGCCATATCGGTGGCGTTGCGCAGCGCAGACAAGTTCAGCGTCTGGTCCCTGGGTGGGCCCGAGTCGGATGAGTGCGAATTGATCCAGCGTTTCTTCGAAGGGAT